>DATAHG010000626.1:0-3410 GCA_036263295.1 Thermoanaerobaculia bacterium
CGCTCTCCGGTTACGGCATGGAAGAGGACGTGAAGCGCAGCCTCGAAGCCGGCTTCCGCCGCCACCTGACCAAGCCCGTCACCCCGGATCTGCTGATCCGGGTGGTGCGGGAGCTGGGCGAGGAGGTCAGGCGGGGGTAGGGGCGGTCATTCCTCACTGAAATGTGGCGCCGCAGACGGGCGGCGCCACGCCGGATTTTTGGCCAGAGGCACCGCTTCCCGGAGCGCCTGGGCGACCTGATCGGTCAGCTCATCGATCGCGATCCAGCAGGAGCCGTCGGGCGCGGGCGCATCGAGCCAGAAAAAGGCGGCTCGGTAGCTTTTCGTCCTCCCTTGGAGGTGGGCGGTGATCCGATAAGAGGTGACGGACCGGGCCTGGCGGAGTCCAGGCTCATCCGCTGCCGATAAGCTGAGGACCTCCCGGACGGTCTTGCCGCTCAGGAGCCCCTTTCGGGGATCTTCGGGCACCCCCCGCCAGCTTGCGAAGTAGGCCGTGGAGAGGTCCTGCCTCGGGTTTCCGGACGCCGCCCCGGAGGTCCGGGCTGCCAGTACAGGTTCCACCTGAATGCGCCAGCCTTCCCCGAGATCGACCAGATCCAGATAGGTGGCGGTGTCGAAGTCCCTTTCTTCGATGGTTTCGAAATCAGACACCTCGAAGGACAGCGGAGCCGGGGTGGTGGAGGTGTAGCGCGCCAGGCGCCGATAGGCTCGGAGGACGATTTCTTCCGGGTTCGATGCCGGATCGCATCGGCGGCTTTCCGCCTGCGAGCTTCGCCGATCGAGGCTCTGGCGGTCGACCAGGGCCAGGGAAGAGGCGGACTGCTCGACAGCGGAATCCTGACAAGCCAATAGAACAAATCCGGCGAAAACCGGAGAGAGAAGCCGGGCAGAGAAGGGAAAGCCGCCTTTCGCCATCACTCGGGTCCTCCTGATTCAATTCGCCGTCAGGAAGAAGACATCTACTGAAGGAATGGTGTGCGATCGCCCGTTCAGTGAGACCGAGCTGCGATACCGCAGCACATTGCCGTAGCGATCCCGGCGCCTTGATTCCTTGTATTCCAGGCTGATGGAGGATATTCCGGAGTCCTCCAAAGCCGCCAGCTCGCCGGGTTGCGACAGGCCATCGTGATTGCGATCCTGCCAGAGCCGTACAGCGGAAAAGATGGGATCCGCCGCGGTAATCCTGCGGTCCCCGTTGCCCCCCTCCTCTGCCTGATCAAAAACGGCAAGCGCCCGGTAACCGTTCGGATCATCGCTCGCAGGCTGGGACGTGACATTGCCGAAGAGCTCGGAGCCGTCGTCGATCCAGCCGTTGCCATTGCGGTCGAGAACGAGGAAAACATCGTCGTTCCCGAGCGTCCAGGAGGTGATTTCGGCGACACCGTCATGATCCAGGTCGAAGTGCACTCCGCCGGCCAGGTCGCTGAAGGAAAACCCGTCGCCGGAAAGATCGAGGACGATCGGGCTGGTTCCCCCTCCGACCGAGCCGGTTCCAGGATCGATCGTGGAGCCTTCCGAGACCGGGACACAGGGTGGGCAGGAGTGATTGATGATCAGATCGGTCGTCCAGACCCCGCTCTCGCTGAAGGTGAAAGTAATTCCGGTGCCCAGAATCGTGGCATTGATGGTCAGCCCCTGGCAGGCGGCGGGGCAGTACTTCACTCCACAACCACGCCCGGCGCTGCAGGTGTTGGAGCCGGAGGCGATCGCCGACTTTCCAGAGACCTTGTGGATCCCGGTAGTCGAGAGCTCTCCGCTCTCGGTGCAACCGTCCGATACGATGCTGGCATCGCAAGTCTGAACGCAACTCGACGAGCATTGACAGAGAAAGTTGGCGATCAGCCCGCCCCCATGGTACCCGTTCTTGTGTCCCTGGCTGTCATTCGACGTAACGCTGCGGTCTCGGGAATCGGAGTAGACCTGGCAGGTGCCGGACTCGGCGCTCGCCGCCTGATAGAGGCCGGCCGGGACTGATTCGGTTGCGGGACGCAGGATCTGCTCGAGAGGAGCCGGGGAGAGCTTCTCGATCAGGGCGGTATCCAGGCTCTCCGTGATCAGATCCTGCGCGATGAACCGGGTTTCATTGCGGCCGGCTACCGGGAGCCAGAGGAAGGCCGCCCGATAGGTCCGGCTCACTCCTCCGAGCCAGACCGTCACCGAATAGCTCGTAATCGCCTCGACTCCCAGCCAGCCGGGATCCAGGGCGACCATTTCGTCGAGAACCTCGCGCACCGATCGGCCCGCGAGCCGTCGGCGCCAGGACCAGGGATTCTTTCGCTCTGCCCAGGATGGCTTGTAGCTCGTGCCGGTCATTCCCCAACGATCGTTGCGGGCTTCGGTACGATCGACCTCGATGACCGGTCCGCCTGGAAGGGTGACGAGCTCCAACCAGAGAGCCCGATCGAAGTCCTGGCGGTAGATCGTGTGAAAGTCGGCCAGCTCGAAGCGACGAGGCCCCTGCCCGGACCGATATACATGAGAGGTCAGAGTATCGTAAGCGGTCTCGATGATCTGTTCTTCTCCGACTGAATCAAGACCCTCGCCTGGGGGGAAGAAGCGGGCGGCGGGGAGGCCTGGCAGGAATCCGCCTGGCCTGGGCTCAGGTGCGGGTTGGGTGGTTTGGGCGGTTGTTGGATGGACCACGAAAGACAAGAGACCCAGGACGACACTGAAGCAGAGCTCCGATCTTTTCATCTCGTCTCCTTTCGAGAGGAAAGTGGAGACCTGGCCTTGGATCAACAGCAAAAAATCCCATTCTTCGATTCTAGAACCGGAGTAACAGGAATGCAACAGAGTTTTAAATATATTTAATGAAGCGGCGCTTTACCCGCCGCGAGCCGGCCGACCGCGGCGTGCAGGCGGGTGAGATATTGCCCCTGGAGCTTGCCCAGGGGCACCCCCTCGCCTTTTGAGGAATCCAGGACAATTTCCACCATCTGCTCGCCGGCCTTGAGCAGGGCCGGGTCGCCGGTCTGCTGGCCGGCGCGCACGAGCAGGGCGGTGTTGCCGGCTTTTTCGGGGCCGTAAAGCTCGCGGTCCTTGGCCTCGACGGTCACCAGCCGGCCGCCGATGCGGGGGCCGGTCCAGGTGTAGGCGAGGAAGCGGGGCCAGCGGTCCTTGACCGAGCCGCCGCCGTAGGCCTGGGGCTCCAGGCCGATGACGGTATGAGCCATGGCGGCCAGCACCCGGCTGGGGGCGAGCGGGGGATCGCCGATCGGCTCGTCTCCGGTATCCACCTGAAAGCGATAGAGGTTTTCGGCGTCGTAGAAGCCGTTGGTCCAGAAGGGGCCGGCCTGGCCGCTGCCGGGGGTCTCGATCCGCTCGCCGAGAAGGCCGTAGCGCCGGCCGTCCTTTTCGACCTCGGCGTAGCTCTGGGTGAGGGCGCGCGCCAGGTTGGAGCGGTAGTCCTCC
>DATAHG010000627.1:0-18984 GCA_036263295.1 Thermoanaerobaculia bacterium
CCCCGCGGCGCCTTCGACGTTCTATGCCGCGGCCGGCTTCCACCTCTACCGCAGCGACGACGGCGGCGCCACCTGGGGCGTCTTCGCGGCAGGCCTGAACCGGGACTTCGGGATCCGCGACCTCGTGCTCGACCGCCGGGACCCGGACCTCCTCTACGCCGTGGGCCTGGGCGGGATCTACCGCAGCCGCGACCGTGGAGAGACCTGGGCCCGCCTGCTGGCCCAGGATGCCTACACCCTGGTGACGGTGGACGGCCGGACCCTGCTCGCCGGCACCGGCACCGGCCTGCTGCGCAGCACCGACGCCGGCCGCACCTGGAAGGAGGTCCTGCAGGCGTCGCTGCCCCGATCCGTCCGGCTCCCGCAGCGCAACGTCTTCTGGCTGAAGAACGATCCGGCGGCGCCGTCGACGATCTACGGCCGTGCCAGCGAATACCGGCTCGTGCCCGACCAGACGACGACCTTCCTGATTCGCAGCACGGATGGCGGGGCGACCTGGCAAAAGCTGCGTGATTTTTACACCCTGGGCATCTCGCCGCGCGATCCGAACACCCTCTACGCCGCCTACTTCTACGACGTGTTCCGCAGCACCAACGGCGGCCGGACCTGGACCGTGATCTACCACCTCGACGGCACCACGATCAGCGAGGTCGAGGTCGATCCCTTCGACCCCAGGACGATCTACCTGGGCACCAACGGCGAAGGCGTGCTGGTGAGCCGGGACGGCGGCGCCACCTGGCAGCCAGCCAACGCCGGTCTCGCGCGGCAGGGGCGCCAGGAGATCCACGACTTTTCGTTCAACCCGGGCGTGCCCGGTCTGGTCTACGCCCTCCCGCTGGAGGGCGGGCTCTACAAGGCGGAATTCTGACCATGGGAACCAGGCTCGCCCTTGCCGCTGCGCTGCTGCCGGCCCTTCTTGTCCTCCCCCGCCCGGGCCTCGCCGTCCCGCCGGGCGCCTGGACCGAGACCGGCCCGGGCGGCGGGCGCGTCTACTCCCTGGCGGTCGAGCCGTGGGATGGGGATACGGTCTATGCGGCCGCCGGCCGGGCCGGCGTCTACAAGACTCGCGACGGCGGAGCCTCCTGGTTCTGGTCGGGGAACCGCCTGACGGGGGAGAACATCCAGCTCGTCACCCTCGATCCGGCGCGGCCGAACCTGATCTATGCGGCGACCGCCGACAGCGCGGAGGTCCACCGGGCCGCGGAGCAGGTCTACCGCAGCCCGGACCGCGGTCTGCACTGGGAGCCGATCTTCACGGCGACGCTCGAGCCGACGGACCGGCTGGACGTGGCGGCCGCCCAGGGGGTGGTCTACGTCATGACCCCCCGCGACCTGTTCCGCAGCGCGGACGGCGGCAAGACCTGGAGCCAGGTGTTCGCGGCCGGCGTGCTGCTCGACGTGCAGGTCGATCCCGGGAACCCCGACATCGTCTATTTGGCGAGCCCGGTCGGAGTCCTCAAGACCACGGACGGCGGCGCGAGCTGGGCCCAGGTGGGCCCGTTCAGCTCGCCGGGCGCGCCGGAGGGCATCGCAGCCCTGGCGCTCTCCCTCGCCCGCCCCGCGACCCTCTATGCCAGCGATGCGGTGCCCCGCCTGTACCGCAGCGACGACGGGGGAGCGACCTGGAGCGCCGCGCTCCCCCTGCCGGACTCCAGCTTCGCGATCGCGGCGGATCCAGAGGACCCCTCCACGGTCTACCAGCTCGGCACCGGGGTCTTCGTCAGCCACGACGGCGGCGCCACCTTCGCGCCGATCCGCCGCGGCCTGCCCCTCGACAGCTCCGGCGGGCCGCGGCCAGTGCTGGATCTGGCGGTCCGCCGGGACCGTCCGGGCGCCCTCTATGCGGCGACCCTGTTCGATGGCGTCTACGTCAGCCACAACGCCCGGCGCTGGCAGCCGGCCACGGACGGGCTGGCGGCGCGCCAGCTCGCCTGGATCAAGCCGAGCCCCCAGGTCCCATCGACGCTCTACCTGTCGGACACCTTCAATCTCTACCGCAGCGGCGACGGTGGCGCGAGCTGGTCGCCCTTCGCCCCCAGCCTGACCGGGACCACCATCGTTCGCGACCTGTTGCTCGATCCGCGCGACCCCGCCCTCCTCTTCGCGGGCACCGTCGACGGGGCCTACCGGAGCGCCGACGGCGGCGCGACCTGGACCCACCTCGGGCTGTACAAGGACCTCTTCGGGGGCCTGGTCGAGGTCGACCGGCAGACCCTGGTGGCCGCCTCGACCTTCGGCGTGTTCCGGACCACCGACGGGGGCCGCACCTGGCGGGAGGTGCTGAATCGCTCCCTGGGATTGCCGCCTCATCTGGACGGCCGCACCGTGCAGTGGCTTAAGAACGACCCCGCGGCGCCCGGCACGATCTACGGCTACCTGCTGGAGAGCTATGACGACCGGCCCGGCGCCAAGGGTTACCTGTTCCGCAGCTTGAACGGCGGCGCCACCTGGGAGGCCTTGAAGGAAGATCTGTACTTCACCCAGATCGTCCCCGGACACCCCGGCCGGCTCTACGCGACACGCCTCCACCAGGTCCTGCGCAGCGACGACGGGGGCCGCCGCTGGCGCGTCGTCGCCGACGTGCCGGGCGTGTTCTTCGCCGACCTGGCGATCGACCCCTTCCATCCAGGTACAATCTACGCAGGAACCTTCGGCCAGAGCGTCTATCAGAGCCGCGACGGGGGCGTCACCTGGGATCCGGCCAGCATCGGTCTCGCCCATCGCAGCCGTCTGTTCGTGATCCGGGTCGTCGCCCACCCGTCCATGCCGGACCGGATCTATGCGCTGCCCAACGAAGGAGGGCTTTTCCAGGCCGACTTCTGAGCATTGGAGGAGGGAGCGTCCGAATGCCTTTCTGTCTCCGCCGTCTGGCCGCCGCCGGCCTCTTTCTGGCGGCTCTCCTCCTCGCCGCCCGCCCGGGGCTCGCCCGGGCCGGCGTCTGGACTGAGTCCAGCCCGGGCGGCGGCCCCGTCTTCTCCCTCGCGGTCGATCCCTCGGCGCCCGACACCGTCTACGCCGCGGCCGGCACGGCCGGCGTCTACAAGAGCCGTGACGGCGGGGCGTCGTGGTCCTGGTCGAGCCGCGGCATGGCGGGGGAGAACGTCCATCTCGTGGTCCTCGATCCGGCGCGCCCGGAGGTGCTCTACGCGGCGACCGCGGAGACCTCGTTCGGTTCCCACCGGGCCGAGGAGGAGGTCTTCCGCAGCCCGGACGGCGGAGCGCACTGGGAATCCGTCTTCAAGCTCAAGATCTATCGGGGGGAGCGTCTGGACGTGGCGGTGGCGCGCGGAGTCGTCTACCTCATGACCCCGCGCGACCTGTTCCGCAGCGCCGACGGCGGGGCGGCCTGGACCCGGGTGTTCGCCGCGGGCAGTCTGGACGGTGTGGAGGTCGATCCCCGCGACCCCGGCACGGCCTATCTCGCGACCCCCGTCGGCCTGCTCAAGACCACGGACGGCGGCGCGAGCTGGTCGCAGGCCGGCCCTTTGTCGGGTTGGGACTACGCGGAGGGGATCTGGTTTCTGGCGGTCGCCCCCGCCCACCCCGACACCCTGTACGTCGCGGCGGGCGCCGGACCGCGGCTGTTCCGCAGCGACGACGGCGGCGCCACCTGGAGCCCGGGCCTTCCCCTGGCCCAGGAAGGGTTCCGGCTGGCCGTCGATCCTCACGACCCGTCGACCCTCTATACCTTCGGCTACGGGGTCGCCGTCAGCCACGACGGCGGCGCGACCTTCGAGCCGATCGACCACGGCCTGCCGGCGAACGAGTTTTACGGCGGCCCGCTCGAAATCCTCAGCCTGGCGATCCGGCCCGACCGCCCCGGCACCCTCTACGCCGGCACGCAGTCCGACGGCGTCCATGTCACCCGCAACGCCCGGCGTTGGGAGCCGGCAGCGGACGGCCTGTCGGCGCAGTGGTTCTACTGGCTGAAGGCCAGCCCGCAGGCCCCCTCGACCCTCTATGCCTTCACCCCTTCCCGGCTCATCCGCAGCACCGACGGCGGCGCCACCTGGAGCCCCTTCGCCGCGGACCTGAGCCGTGCCGATTTCACCATCCGGGATCTGGCCGTCGATCCCCGCGACCCAGCCCTCCTGTTCGCCGCCACCACGCGAGGGATCTACCGCAGCACCGACGGCGGCGCCGCCTGGACCCATCTCGGGTTCTACCAGGACATCTTCAACGGCATGGTCGAGGTGGATCGCGACACGCTGGTGGCGACCGTGGGCTTCGGCATCTACCGCACCCGCAACGGCGGCCGGACCTGGCAGGAGGTCCTGAATCGCTCGCTGGGTCGCCCCGCCAACCTGGCCGGCCGCACCGCGCAATGGTTGAAGCTGGACCCGGCCCATCCGGAGACGATCTACGGCCTGGTGGTGGAGGTCTACAATCCCGAGGGTTTCAAGGCGTACCTGGTCCGCAGCACCGACGCCGGCGCCACCTGGCAGGCCCTCGAAGAGGACTTTTACTCCATCGACATCGCCCCGGGACGGCCGCGGACGCTCCTGGCCGCCCAGTCCCACCAGGTGCTGCGCAGCACCGACGGCGGCAGCCGTTGGAGCGTCATCGCGGAAGTGCCGGGCGTGAGCTTCGCCGACCTGGCGTTCGATCGATTCGACCCGAATACCGTCTACGCGGGGACCGACGGCCAGGGCGTCTACCGCAGCCTCGACGGCGGCGTCACCTGGGCGCCGCTCAACGCCGGTTTGGCCCGCCTCGGGCGCGACTCCGTGTACCGGGTCGTGCCCCACCCTTCGATCCCCGGCCGGGTGTATGCGCTGCCAGCCGAAGGAGGGATCTTCCAGGGCGACTTCTGAGCCCTTTTCGTTCTGTGCAATGATCGGATCTCATGAACGATCTGCCCCCTTCGACCACCCCGCGTAGCGCCCCCGTCACGCCGGCCCGCGGCAACTGGCGCCGCCGCGGTTGCTTCTTCCTCACCGTCGTCGTCCTCGTGGGGGGGCTGCTCTTCGCCCTCTACGTCTGGATGGCCCTGCGCTACAACTACTCGGAAGGGGAGCGGGCGGGTTACGTCCAGAAATTCTCCCGCAAGGGGTGGGTCTGCAAGACCTGGGAAGGCGAGCTGGCGATGGTCAACCTCCCCGGAGCCATGCCGGAGCTCTTCCGCTTCAGCGTGCGCGACGAGACGGTGGCCCGCCAGCTCAACGACAACATGGGCAAGCGGGTCACCTTGCACTATGCCCAGCACGTCGGCCTGCCGACCACCTGTTTTGGCGAGACGCAGTACTTCGTGACCGGGGTCCGCTTCGTCGAGTGAGCGGCGGGCTCAGGGCTGCCGGGCCGGTGCGGCCGGCGCGGCTGGCGTGGCTGGCGTGGCATCGGCGGGGCGCTGGCCTGGCGCGTCGAAGTTCCAGATGAAGCGCGCCACCTTCCAGTTTCCCCCCTGACCGCGGCGGACCACCACCAGGTACTTGGCCGTGATGGTCTGGGCGGGCCCGGCCGGCCGGGCCGCCGGGGCGGGCGGAGCGGACGGATCGGGGCCGGCCGTATTGACCGCATCGGCACCGTCCGCCGCCGGAGGAGCCTCCGGTGTGTCGGTGACCGGGGCGGCGGCCTTGGGCCGCAAGGTCAGGGTGTAGGTGCCGCGGTCGAAGCTCCACTCCGCCCCGATCTGGGTCTCGGCCGACCGCAGGGTCGCCTCCGCCACGAAGCTGCCGAGAAGGTTCTGGTACCAGGCGCGGATCGCATCCTTGCCGGAGACCGCCGGTTGATCGGGCGGCATGAGCACGCCGTCCTCCGCCCACAGTCCCATCATCGCTTCGAGGTTGCCGTCGCGGACCGCCGCGACATAGTTGTCGCGCGTCACTCCGATCGACCCGCGGTCGAGCTCCGGCGTCTCGATGCTGACGTCGGTGGGGGCGGTGGGAGCGCTCATGGCGGGGTCTTCGGTCTGCGGGGCACCACAGCCGGCGGCCGCTACGACGAAGGTGGCGAGGACGAGCCGGAGGCCGGCCTGGATCTGGATTTTCATGAAGTCTCCTCTCGGGCGCTGATTCTCACCCGTGACCCGCCAAGGTGTCCAGGATGGCAGGACTTACTCCCCAATCTATCGTGCCGTGATGCTTTTTCCCAACAGCTTGGTCAGATTCCGAGGATTTCCCGGGTGCCTGGAGGTTCTTCTACTCTGGCCGTAATCTTGCAGGCTGTCCAGGTTCGTTGACGGAGGGTCTATATTCCCTCCGCGGGAGTTCTTGACATCCATGCAGAGAATCATGCGGTGGTTGTACAGGTTTGCGGCCTGGAGCCTTGCCGTGGGAATCGTATTGGGTGGAGTGGGGTGCCAGAAGAACGAACGGGAGAGAAAACCGAGCCAGGGCCAGGGGACCGGCGCGCTGTCCGGCGCGCGCCTCGATCCGGCGGCCCTGCAGGAGGATGACGGCCAGTGGGTGATGGCGTCGAAAGACTACGCCAACACCCGTTTCAGCCGCCTGGCCCAGATCAACGCCGGGAACGTCGCGCGTCTGCGGCCGGCCTGGACCTTCTCGACCGGCAGCCTGCGCGGGCACGAGGCGGCCCCGCTGGTGGTCGGGACGACGATGTACATCGTCAATCCGTTCCCGAACACCCTCTACGCCCTCGATCTGACCCAGCCCGGCGCTCCGGCCAAGTGGCAGTACGACCCCAAGCCGGACGCCGCCGCTCAGGGAGTCGCCTGCTGCGACGTGGTGAACCGCGGCGCCGCCTACGCCGACGGCAAGATCATCTACAACACGCTCGACAACTTCACCGTCGCGGTGGACGCCGAGACCGGGCAGGAAGCCTGGCGCACGAAGCTCGGCGACATCAACCGCGGCGAGACCATGACCATGGCGCCGCTGATCGCCCGCGGCAAGGTGTTCGTGGGCAACGCCGGCGGGGAGATGGGCGTGCGCGGCTGGATCGCGGCGCTCGACGTCGCGACCGGCCGCATCGTCTGGCGCGCCTACAGCACCGGCCCGGACCAGGACGTCCTCATCGGGCCGGGCTTCAAACCGTTCTACGCCCAGGACCGCGGCCAGGACCTCGGCGTCAAGACCTGGCCGCCGGACAAGTGGAAGACCGGTGGCGGCACGGTCTGGGGATGGGTGTCCTACGACCCCGAGCTCAATCTGATCTATTACGGCACGGGCAACCCCGGACCCTGGAACGCCGAGCAGCGCAAGGGCGCCAACAAGTGGTCGGCCGGCATCTTCGCCCGCGACGCCGACACCGGCCAGGCGCGCTGGTTCTACCAGTGGAGCCCGCACGACCTCTGGGACTTCGACGGCATCAACGAGAACATCCTGGTCGATCTGACCTGGCAGGGGCGCAAGCGCAAGGTGCTGCTGCGCGCCGAGCGCAACGGCTACGTCTACGTGATGGACCGCGAGACCGGCGAGGTCCTGTCGGCCAACCCCTACCACTACAACACCACCTCGTCCGGGGTGGACCTCAAGACCGGCCAGCTCCTCTACACCGACAAGAAGCCGGAGATCGGCAAGGTGGTCCGCGAGGTCTGCCCGGCCGCGGCCGGCGCCAAGGACTGGGAGCCGGCCGCGTTTTCGCCGCGCACCGGCCTGCTCTACATCCCGCAGCTCAACCTCTGCATGGACTGGGAGGGGGTGGAGGCGAACTACATCGAGGGGACCCCCTTCGTCGGGGCCAACGTGCGGATGTACGCCGGCCCGGGCGGCAACCGCGGCGCCTTCACCGCCTGGGACCCAGTCGCCGGCAAGGCCGTGTGGTCGATCAAGGAGAGCTTCCCGGCCTGGAGCGGCGCCCTGGTCACCGCCGGAGACGTCGCCTTCTACGGCACCATGGAGGGGTGGTTCAAGGCGGTCGATGCCCGCACCGGGCGGGAGCTGTGGAAGTTCAAGACCGGCTCCGGCATCGTCAGCCAGCCCGTCACCTATCGCGGGCCGGACGGCAAGCAGTATGTCGCCGTGCTCTCCGGAGTCGGGGGGTGGGCCGGGGCGATCGTCTCCGGCGGGCTCGACTCGCGCGACCCCACGGCCGCCCTCGGCTTCGTCAACGCGACCAAGGATCTGCCGCAAAGCACCACGCGGGGAGGGATGCTCTATGTGTTCGCCCTCCCCTAAGGCCTGGCTCGCCCTCCTCGCCCTGGCCTTCGCCGCCTGCGGCGACCGTGGCGGGACGGCGGCGGCCCGGCAGGAGCCGCCCGCTCCGGCCCGCGCGTTGCGGGTCTGCTCCGACCCCAACAACCTGCCCTTCTCGAACCGCAAGGGGGAGGGGTTCGAGAACGAGATCGCCGAGCTGATCGCCCGCGAATTGGGGGAGGGGACCCGGGTGGAGTACACCTGGTGGGCGCAACGCCGGGGATTCGTCCGCAACACCCTCAACACCGGAGCCTGCGACGTCATCGTCGGCGTGCCGGCGAGCTACGACCTCGTGCTGACCACCCGGCCCTACTACCGTTCGACCTACGTGTTCGTCTCGCGCCGCGACCGCGGCCTCCGGGTGGCCTCCTTCGACGACCCGGCCCTGCGGCGGCTGCGCATCGGCGTGCCGGTGCTGGGGGACGACGGCGCCAGCTCGCCGCCGTCCCACGCCCTGGCCAGCCGCGACATCGTCGACAACGTCTTCGGCTACACGGTCTACGGCGACTACTCGCGGCCCGATCCCCCCGCCCGCCTGCTCGACGCGGTGGCGGCGGGGGAGATCGACCTCGCCGTGGCCTGGGGGCCGCTCGCCGGCTACTACGCCCGGCGGCATCCGGCGGTGCCGCTCGAGATCGCCCCGGTCGCGCCGCAGATCGACCTGCCGTTCCTGCCCTTTGTCTTCGACATCTCCATGGGAGTCCGGCGCAAGGACAAACCCTTGCGCGACCGGCTCGACGCCATCCTGGAGCGCCGCCAGGGAGAGATCGACGCCATCCTCGACCGCTACGGCGTCCCGCGGATCCGGATGGCCGGGAGCGCGTCATGAGAATTCGCCTCTACGTCCTTGCCGTCCTTTCTGTCCCTCTGGTCCTTCCCCTGCTCGCCGGCTGCCAGCGGGAAGAGCGCCGCTTCCGCGAGCTGCCCGCGGCCACCGAGCCGACCCGGCGCGAGCGCCTGAGCGACCTGCGGCCGGGGCCGAAGACCGCCGCGAGCTTCCCCCGGCCGATCGAGAGCCCCTACGACCACAACGCCTTCGCCATCACCGAGGGAAAGCGGCTGTTCGGCTCGTTCAACTGCTCGGGCTGCCACTCCCAGGGGGGCGGCGGCATGGGGCCGCCCCTGATGGACGACCAGTGGATCTATGGCAGCCAGCCCGAGAACATCTACGCCTCGATCGTCGAGGGGCGCCCCAACGGCATGCCCTCCTTCGGCGGACGCCTGCAGGACTTCCAGGTCTGGCGCCTGGTCGCCTACGTGCGCTCGATGGGCCGGCTGGTGCCCAAGGCGGCGGCCTCGGGGCGCAGCGACCACATGTACGCCGGCGAGTCCGAGCAGGCGCGGGAGGCGGGAGTGCCGGTCCACCCGCAAGAGGCGGAGCACCCCCAGTGAGCGCCCTGACGGCCCTGGCGCTCTTCATCGGCCGCATCGGCCGACATTCGGCCCTGCAGCCCGCCGGCCCGCCGGCCGAGCGCATCAACGGCCTGTGGTGGCTGATGTTCTGGTGCCTGACCGGGGTCTTCATCCTGGTCCTGGGCGCCCTGGCCCTGGCCCTGGTGAGCTCACACCGGCGGCGGCTCCGCGAGCCGGCGACCCCGCCGGCCGGCGCCACCGACCCCGCCACCGAGCGGCGCATGACCCGGGCGGTGGGCGGGGCGATCGGGCTGACCGTGATCCTCCTCTTCGTCCTGCTGGTGGCGAGCATCGCGACCGGCCGCTCGATCTCCCCCCTGTCGGCGCCCAAAGACGCCCTGGAGGTCGAGGTGGTCGGCCACCAGTGGTGGTGGCAGTTCGAGTACGCCGATCCGGACCCCAGCCGCATCGTCAGCACGGCCAACGAGCTGCACATCCCGGTCGGCCGCGCGGTCAAGCTCCGCCTGACCTCGCGCGACGTGATTCACAGCTTCTGGGTCCCCAACCTCAACGGCAAGATGGACCTGATCCCGGGGCGCAATGCCGACACCTGGATCCAGGCCGACCGCCCCGGGGTCTACCGCGGCCAGTGCGCCGAGTTCTGCGGCCACCAGCACGCCCACATGGCCCTGGAGGTGATCGCCGATCCGCCGGAGCGCTTCGACGCCTGGCTCGCGGCCCAGCGTCAGGCGGCGCCGCTGCCGGCGAGCCCCCTGGCGCAACGCGGACAGCAGGTCTTCCTCTCGTCGTCCTGCCCGCTCTGCCACGCGGTGCAGGGGACCACCGCCGGCAGCGGCGTCGGTCCGGACCTGACCCATGTCGCCAGCCGCCGGACCCTGGCCGCCGGGACCCTGCCCAACAACCGCGGCAACCTGGCCGGCTGGATCCTCGATCCGCAATCGATCAAGCCCGGCAACCGCATGCCCCCGACCGCCCTCTCCCCGGCGGACCTGGAGGCGTTGCTGGCCTATCTGGAGAGCCTGAGATGAGCCTTGGAGCGGTGCCCGAAGCGGTCCCCGAGAGCTGGGGACCGGAGCCGCCGGATTCCGATCTCGACGATCTCGACGTGAAGGCGCGCCGGGAGCTGGAGGCGACCTGGAGGTCCCCCTCCGGCCTGCTCGGCTGGCTGACCGAGACCAGCCACACCGCGCTCGGCAAGCGCTACATCGTCACCGCCTTCGTCTTCTTCGCCCTGGGCGGGATCGAGGCGCTCCTGATGCGCCTGCAGCTCGCCCGGCCCGAGAACACCGTGCTCGGAGCCGACCTCTACAACCAGGTCTTCACCATGCACGGCAGCACCATGATGTTCCTGTTCGCCGTGCCGGTCATGCTGGGGATGGGCCTCTACCTCGTGCCGCTGATGATCGGCACCCGCAACCTGGCCTTCCCGCGCCTCAACGCCTACAGCTACTACGCCTACCTGCTCGGCGGCCTGCTGCTCTACGGCGCCTTCTTCCTGAACGTCGGCCCGGACGCCGGCTGGTTCGCCTACGTGCCGCTCGCCGGGCCCGACTACTCGCCCGGCAAGCGGGTGGACGTCTGGGCCCAGATGATCACCTTCACCGAGCTGTCGAGCCTGGCGGCGGCGGTCAACCTGATCACCACCATCTTCAAGCACCGCGCCCCCGGCATGTCGCTCAACCGCATCCCGCTCTTCGTCTGGTCGATCCTGGTGACCTCCTTCATGGTGGTCTTCGCCATGCCGGCGGTGATGTCGAGCAGCCTGTTCCTCGCCCTCGACCGGCTGGTGGACACCCACTTCTTCAACCCCGCCGAAGGGGGCGACGCCATCCTCTGGCAGCACCTGTTCTGGTTCTTCGGCCACCCGGAGGTCTACATCATCTTCCTGCCGGCGACCGGCATGGTCTCGGCGATCATCGTCGCCTTCACCCGGCGGCCGGCCTTCGGCTACACCGCCCTGGTGCTGTCGCTCGTGGCGACCGCCTTCATCGGCTTCGGCCTGTGGGTCCACCACATGTTCGCGACCGGCCTGCCGCAGCTCGGCCAGAGCTTCTTCACAGCGGCCAGCATCATGATCGTGGTGCCGAGCGGCACCCAGATCTTCTGCTGGCTGGCCACCCTGTGGGGCGGGCGCGTGCGCTTCAAGACACCGCTGCTGTACGTCCTCGGGTTCATCGCCATCTTTGTCCTCGGCGGCCTCACCGGGGTGATGCTGGCCGCGGTGCCGCTCGACCTCCAGGTCCATGACACGTTCTTCGTGGTGGCCCATTTCCACTACGTCCTGATCGGCGGCGCCGTCTTCCCGCTGCTCGGCGGGATCACCTTCTGGTTCCCCAAGATGACCGGCCGCCTGATGTCGGAGCGGCTCGGGAAGCTGGGCTTCGGGCTCGTCTTCCTCGGGTTCAACCTGACCTTCTTCCCCATGCACCAGCTCGGTCTGGAAGGGATGCCGCGCCGGGTCTATACCTACCTGCCGGAGACCGGCTGGGGGGACCTCAACCTGCTGGCGACCGTCGGCGCCGGGATCCTCGGCCTCGGCGTGCTGGTGTTCGTCCTCAACGCCCTGTGGAGCCTGCGCTTCGGCGAGGTGGCGGGAGGCGACCCCTGGGGGGCGGACGGCCTCGAATGGTCCACCGCCTCGCCGCCGGCGCCCTACAACTTCTTCCACCTGCCGACCGTGCGCGGGCGCTACGCCCGCTGGGTCCAGGACGAGGACCAGCCGGTGGTGGTCGGCCTGCGCACCGACCGCCGCGAGGTCCTGGTCACCCGCACCCTCGACGCCGAGCCCGACCACCGCGACATCCTGCCCGGCCCCTCGGGCTGGCCGCTGGCGCTCGCGCTCACCACCGGGGTGACCTTCATCGGCGGCATCTTCACCCCCTGGGCTCTGCCCTGGGGAGTCCTGCTCACCGGCCTCGCCCTGATCGGCTGGTTCTGGCCGCAGACCGACATGGGCCGCACCGTCCTCAAGGAGAAATCGTGAAGCGCCCACCGCAACTCGACGTCTCCGAGCTGCCCACCGTGGTGTTCGGCAGCCGGACCACCCTCTGGTGGGGCGTGACCGGCCTGATCACCATCGAAGGCACGGTGTTCGCCATCGTGGCCGCGACCTACTTCTACCTGCGCGGCGGCGCCGTCGAATGGCCGCCGCCAGGGGTGTCGCAGCCGCCGCTGGCGCTGACCACGGCCTTCCTGGCGGTGCTGCTCGCGAGCCTCGCCCCGATGCACTGGACCAACAAGGCGGCGCTGCGAGGGGACCTGCGCGGCATCCAGATCTGGCTGGCCGTGACCACCGTCCTCGGCGCCGCCTGCCTGGTGATGCGGGGCTTCGAGTTCTCGCTGCTCTCCTACGAGTGGAGGAGCCATGCCTACGGCTCGGTGGTCTGGACCATCCTCAGCCTGCACACCCTCCACCTGCTGACCTCGATCGGCGAGAACGTCCTGTTCCTGGTCCTGCTCGCCAAGGGGCCGGTCGAGGACAAGCACCTGCTCGACGTCACCGTGAACGGCCTGTACTGGTTTTTCGTGGTCGCGGCGTGGGTACCGTTCTACTTCATCCTCTACATGGATCCCGGCCTGTTCCGGCCCTAGGAGCCCGACGATGTCCGAAGCCACCGAGCGGATGGAGACACGGCCGGAGGAGCGCCGGGAGAACCTGGCGCTCTGGGGCGGCATGCTGGCCGGACCGATCGCCTGGCTGCTGCAGTTCCAGATCAACTACTCGCTGGTGCAGAGCGCCTGCGAGGCGGGGCACAAGCTCGCCCTCCACCTCGTCACCCTGGGCGCGCTGCTCCTGGTGTCCGGCGGCGTGGCGCTCTCCTGGCGCCGCTTGCAGCGCCTGCCGGAAGGGCCGACCGACGAGGGGGACGACCACCGCACCCGAGCCCGCTTCATGGCGCTCTCCGGCCTCGGCCTGAGCCTGTTCTTCACGCTGCTGATCGTGGCGGCGGAGATCCCCAACTGGATCCTGAGGGCCTGTGACTAGGAGAGCCCTCGCCTTCGCCGCCCTCCTGGCGCTCGCCCCCGCCCCCGCCCTCGCTCACGGCGGCGCCCACCACACCCTGAGCGCCGACTGGGTGCTCGGCTGGTGGACCTGGGACCCGGTCGTGCTGCCGATGCTCGCGCTCTCCGCCGGGCTCTACCTCACGGGGCTCGCCCGCCTCTGGCGGCGGGCCGGCCCGGGGCAGGGGATCCGGCGCTGGGAGGCGGCGGCCTTCGGCCTGGGCTGGCTCTCCCTCTTCCTCGCCCTGGTCTCGCCGGTCGATACCCTGGGGGACATCCTGTTCTCGGCCCACATGGCGCAGCACGAGATCCTCATGCTGGTGGCGGCCCCGCTGATGGTGCTCGGCCGCCCCCTCCTGGTCTTCCTCTGGGCCCTGCCGCCCGCCGGCCGCGAGCGGGCCGGGCGCTGGACCCAGACGCGCTGGGTGAGCGCCGGGTGGGGCGCGCTGACCGGCCCGTTCACGGTCTGGGTGATCCACAGCCTGGCGCTCTGGATCTGGCACCTGCCGGCGCTCTACCAGGCGACCCTCACCAACGAGCCGGTCCACTTCCTCCAGCACGCCAGCTTCTTCGGCAGCGCGGCCCTGTTCTGGTGGGTGCTGATCCACGGCCGCTACGGCCGGCTGGGCTACGGGCTCGCGGTGCTCTACGTCTTTACGACCTCCCTGCACAGCGGCGTCCTGGGGGCCCTCCTGACGTTCGCCCCCTCATTGTGGTATCCCATCTACCAGGAACGGACCCTGCGCTGGGGTCTGAGCCCGCTGGAAGACCAGCAGCTCGCGGGGCTCCTGATGTGGGTGCCGGCGGGCGTCATCTTCATCTTTCTGGGACTGGCGCTGTTCGCCGCCTGGCTCGGCGAGTCGGACCGGCGGGTGGCGCACACCCGGAGCGAAATGTTGCTGCGAGGACTGGAGGCGAGCGAATGAAAAGGACGGGCCTGACCGCGCTGGCGGTCATCCTGCTGATCGAAGGGATCACGATGTGGGGGTGCAAGGGAGCGGCGGACACCGCGGCGCAGGTCGTCGGGGGCGATCCGGAGCACGGCAAGGGCGCCATCAAGAAATACGGTTGCGCGGCCTGCCACGTGATTCCGGGCATCCCCGGCGCCAACGGGCAGGTCGGCCCCTCGCTGGAGGGGATCGGCGGCCGGGTCTACCTGGCCGGGCAGCTCCAGAACACGCCGGAGAACCTGCGGAAATGGGTCGAGGACCCGCAAGGCGTCCGCCCCGGCACGGCCATGCCCGACATGGGCGTGACCGACGAGGACGCCCGCGACATCACCGCCTACCTCTACACCCTGCGTTGAGGCCCTGCCGTGCTCACGCGCCGGGCTTTTCTCCACCTGTCCCTGGGGGCCTTGCCGGCCGCCCTGGCGGCCTCGTCGCCCCCGCCGGCCGCCGGCCGCAAGGTCTACCGGATCGGAGCGATCCTGCCGGGGGCTTCCCCTCCGGGTGAGGTCTTGAGACAGGGGGCGCTGCTGGCGGCCGACGAAGGCCGGCGGACCGCCGAGCTGATCGGGTCCCGCTTCGAGCTCCTCCTCGCCGCCGCGGATGAGCCGGCCGGCGCCGTCGCGGCGGCCCGGGGCCAGATCCGGGACGGGGTGCTCGCGCTGATCGGCGGTTGGGATGCCGCCACCCGGAAGGCCCTCGGAGCCCTCGCGGCGGAGTCCCGCCGGGTGTTCCTCGTCCTCGGTCCGCAAGAGCTGGGGGAAGCGCCTGCGGCCACCACCTTCTCGGTCGCCTCCGGCCCCGGGCTCCGGCGGCGGGCGCTCCAGCGTACGGCGGGCGGACCGGGCGTCCGGTGTGTGGACTGGGACCCCGGCCTCGAACGGTTTGGGGCGGCGCAGCTCAACCAGCGCTTCGAGGCGCGCTACCACCGGCCCATGGCGGCGCCGGCCTGGACGGCCTGGATGGCGGTCAAGATCGCCGCCGAGCTGACGCTGCGCAATGCCGCCGCCCGGCCGGAGGATCTGGCCGGGCGCCTTGCCGGCATGCGCTTCGACGGCCACAAGGGGAGCGCCCTGTCCTTTGATCCCGGTCGTCACCTGATCCAGCCGGTCTACGTGGTCGGCCGCAAGCCGGGATCCCGGACGGACGAGGTGCTGGCCGAAGTCTCGCCAGAGGACGTTGGAGGCGAGGAGTGAGGAGGCTCGGTCTGGCGGCCGTGGCCGCCCTGGTGCTTGCGGCGCCGGCCCTCCCGGGCGAGGCGGCCCCGCTGGCCTACGTCAGCAACGAGTGGGCGGGCACGGTGACCTTGCTGGACACCGCGAGCGACAAGGTGGTCGGCAGCTTCCCCGCCGGCGGCCGGCCGCGCGGCATCCAGGTGAGCCCGGACGGCCGCCGGGTCTACGTGGCGGTGAGCGATCCGTCGCCGATCGCGCGCAGCGCGGTCGACGCCATCGTCGCCTTCGATCCCAAGGCCCGCCGCGTGGTCGCCCGCTACGAGGCGGGGACCGATCCGGAGGCCTTCGCGGTCAGCCGGGACGGCAAGAAGCTCTACATCTCGAACGAGGACGCCGGGACCGCCTCCATCACCCGGGTAGACCGCGGTCAGGTGACGGCCAGCCTGGCGGTCGGGATCGAGCCGGAAGGGGTGGCGATCAGCCCCGACGGGCGCTGGGTCTATGTGACCGCCGAGACCAGCAGCACGGTGTCGGTGATCGACACCCGGACGAGCCAGGTGGTGGCGAGCTTCCTGGTGGACCTGCGCCCGCGCGCCGTGGCCTTCTCGCCGGACGGCAAGCGCGCCTATGTGACCTCCGAGATCGGCGGCACCATCGCGGTGGTGGACGTGAACGGCCACCGAGTGATCGACACGCTGCCGCTGCCGCGCTCGAAGCCGGTCGGAGTCGTGGTCTCGCCGGACGGCCGGCGCATCTACGTCGCGAACGGCCACGGCAACACCGTGTCGGTGGTCGATACCGCGAAGAAGAAGGTGCTGGCAACCATCCCGGTGGGGAAGCGCCCCTGGGGGATCGCGATCACGCCGGACGGCCACAAGGTCTACACCGCGAATGGCTTGAGCGGCGACGTGTCGGTGATCGATACGGCGAAAAACCGCGTGACCGCGACTCTCAAGACCGGCGCGGGAGCCTGGGGGATCGCGATCCGGCGGTGAGGGGGCGAGTCGTGCGGAAGGTCAACGACCTCGCCGGCATGCCGGCTCATCCATCCGGCACCTCGTGGCCTTTGGCAGGGACGGCAGACACCCTGCCCAGGATGCCGGAAGCCCTGGCCGGAGTCCCGGCAACCTTCGCGAGGCCCCCGGCAGACTTCTCCCAGCACGCGAGAAGGGATGCGGGGAGGCCGGAAGCTTTATGTTGCATCAAAAATCCTTTCGCGGGTTACCCGGCAGAGTTCTTCTGCAGCAGGGCTCTGTTGATTTGCATCAAAAAAGCTCTGCTCAGGAGCTGGCACAAGTTGATCTGCAGTAGAAGAACCTTTTCCGACAGTCGGCAAAGCCTTCCCGGTCGCTCAGGAAGGATGTTTTGCAGCAAAACAAGCTTGGCAATCTCCTCGGCAGGGTTGTCCTGATGCGAATCAATGATGTTCTGCATCAGAAGAGCTCTCACGGGCTCCAGGACGGATTGTTTTGATGCAGAGGATCGGCGGTGGGTATCCGAGGTGGGCGAAACCAGAGCCCCGCCAAGGGGGCCGGCGGGGTTCCCGGGCAGGGGTCAGGCGGCCGTCAGCAGGACCGGCCGGCCACGGGTGATCACGATCGTGTGCTCGAAGTGGGCGGCCAGGCTGCCGTCGGAGGTGCGGACCGTCCAGCCGTCGCGGTCCGTCACGATCCGCCGCGCGCCGGCCGCGATGATCGGCTCGACGGCCAGGACCAGCCCCTCGGTGAGAACCTGGCGGCTGTAGGGGTCGTAGAAATTGGGGACCGACGGCTCCTCGTGGATCGAGCGGCCGATCCCGTGGCCGCTGAGGTCGCGCAGCACCGAGAAGCCGTGCCGCTTCACCTCGGCCTCGACCGCCCGGCCGATGTCGTTGACCCGGTTGCCGGCGCGGGCCGCCTTCATGGCCTTGAAAAAGGCCGCCTGGGCACAGGCCGCGAGCTGGCGGGCACGCGCCGGCGACGGCGGGACCGCCACCGTGACCGCGGCGTCGGCCATGTAGCCGTCCTTCTCGGCGGTGGTGTCGAGCTTGACCAGATCGCCGGGGGCGAGGATCCGGTCGCCCGGGATGCCGTGGACCGCCTCGTCGTTGACGCTGATGCAGATCGAGCGCGGGAAGTCGTAGACCAGCCGCGGCGCCGAGCGGGCGCCGTGCCGGGCCAGCACCTCCGCGCCGATCTCGTCGAGCTCCCCGGTGGTGATCCCGGCGCCGACGCGCTTCTTCATCGCCTCCAGCGCCAGGCGGACGATCCGCCCGATCCGCCGCAACCCTTCCCAGTCCTTCTCCGAGTCGATCGACATGGGCTGCTCCCTTCGTTCAGTCCAGCGGCTTCAAGACGAACCGCTCGTTGTCCGTGACCGGGAAATCGGCCTTCTGGATGCGGTAGAACACCGTGTCGAAGCGCTTCAGCCGCGCCTTCTTCTCGACCTTCATGCCGGTCTTTTCCATCACCCGCAGCGACACCGTGTTCGGGGCGTCGGCGCTGCCGGCGATCGACTCGAACCCCTTGTGCTCGAAGCCGTAGCGCAGGATCGCCCGGGTGGCCTCGGTCGCGAAGCCGCGCCCCCAGCGGCTGGGCGCGACGCCGAAGAGGATCTCGAGCTCGGGCGGATCGCGGAAATACCAGAAGCCGCAGAACCCGGCGAGGAAGTCGGCCCCCTTGCGGGGGCGGATCCCCCACAGGCCGATCCCCTCGGTGCGGAACAGCCGCAGGCTCTCGCGGATGACCCACTGGGTCTGCTGGATGGGGATGACCTCGTTGTCCCAGAGATAACGCCGGACGTCGGGGTCGGTGAAGAGGCGGTGCAGCTCGTCGAGGTCGCGGATGACCAGGGGGCGCAGCCGCAGGCGCTCGGTCTCGATCTCGTAGAGGGCGGTCAACGCTCGGGTCTCCTCCGCAGGCCCTCTTTATACCCGGACCCGGGCTTTCGGGGAAGAGCGAAGTGTGTCTTTCTCATGGTATGAGGGTGAGCGAGAGGAGGAAGACGCCTGGATATTCTCTCGAACCAGCGGTCGAGCCGGCCGCCGCGCGGCCGCTACGCGCCGTCGCCGACCGGCCCGATTCATGTCGGCAACGCCCGCACCGCGCTGGCCGCCTGGCTGTCGGTGAGGAGCCGCGGCGGCGTCCTGGTCTGGCGCCTGGAGGACATCGACCTCCCCCGGGTGGTGCCGGGGATGGCCGAGCGCCAGCGCGAGGACCTCGCCTGGCTCGGGCTCGACTGGGACGAAGGGCCGGACGTGGGCGGGCCGTACGGGCCCTACACGCAGTCCGAGCGCTTCGCCCTTTACGAGGACGCGCTCCGCCGGCTGGCCGCGGCAGGTCGGCTCTTCCCGTGCCGCCGCTCGCGCAAGGACCTGCTCTCCATGGGCTCGGCGCCGCACGGCGCGGACGGCCT
>DATAHG010000628.1:0-3327 GCA_036263295.1 Thermoanaerobaculia bacterium
GCCGGTCAACATCATCAGCCGGGCCGAGGCGCCCTGCACGAGCTCGGTAAAAACTTCTTGTAAAACGTAAGCCTGGAACTTATCACTGCGCAGGTCGGCGGCCAGGAGATCGTACAGCCCCAGGGACGCCTCCTCGCCGGCCAATTGCGTGTGCAGCTTCTTTGCGCGGTCGAGCCGCTTCCTCATGCGTGCAATCTGTTCTGCGAGCTGGCTTTCAAGGCCGAGAGTCATCTCCACTTCCGTGGTGATACCCGCCGCAACTTTTTCGGCGGCCGCCAACTGCTCGTCGGAGACGCGCTCCTCGCCCAGCTCGGTTTCGAGGACGGTGACCCGCTCCTCGGCGGCGTGGCGGTCTTGCTCATATTTCTGGACCTGCTCTCGCAGGCGAGCGGCGGTGGACTCATCCAGGAGGGCTTCGCGGACGGCGGCCTCGTCGGCGAAGCCGGCGTGGGTGATTTCCGCGTCGCGGCTCTCCGCCCTTTGATGAGCGTTCTGACGGGCAGCTTCGTCCGCCTCGGCTTTGAGCCGGTACGTCTCCTTGGCGGTCGTCCATTCATTTTTCGCGTTGGCCGCCTCCTCGGCGGCGGCCTTGAGATCCGCGTCCAGATTTCGGATCCGCTCCTCCAAGTCCGCGGCCTCGGCGGCCGGGTCGGCGGATTCGGTGACGCCCTGGATCTCGTCCTGCAAGGTCATGAGGCGCAGCAGGCTCGTCCGGCGCGCCTCCTCCAGCCGTCGGCGCGAGGCTTCCTTCTCGGCAAGCTTTTCGCGCGTTGTGGTCTCGTCGGACCGGGCTTTCTCCAGGGCTCGTTCCGCCGTCGCCAGTTGTGACTTCGCCTGTTCGTTCGCTTTTCGGCCCCGGGCAAGCGATGTGATCTGCTTTTCGATCCACACTTCGATCGCTTCGGCGTTGGCGCTCTTTTGGGGGGCGCGTTCGCCGAGAGCTTGATCGATCCCGGTTTCGGCGGAATGCACGCTGTCTTGCAAATCGGCGCTTCGCGCCTCCAACTCGGCCAGGCCTTGCTGGGCGGCCTGGAGCCGAGCCTCCTCGCCGGTGAGAGCATCCTCGCTCTGCCGCGCGAGTGCCTCGGTTTCCTTGCGCTTTTCCCGGGCGGACTGGAGAGCGGCCGTGGCCGCCTCGACCTCGGGGGCGCGGCGGGCGGGAGGAGGGGTGTCCACGAGCTGCTCGCACACCGGGCAGAGCTGACCGGCGACCAGCCCCTCACGGAGGTGATTGGCCTCGTTCAGACGGATCGCGCGGTGGAGCGCCTCCTCGGCCGTCTCGAAGGCGCGCTGGGCTTTTTCCGCGGCCTTCCTGGCCGACTCGGTCTGCTTCTTCAGCAGCTTGACCTTCCCGGTCTGCTCTTCCACCGCCTTGCGTTTGCGGGCCAGCTCAGCCGTGCTGTCGGCCGCGCCCTTGCGAGCGGCGCCCAGCGCGACGGCCCAATCGCGGACACTCTCCAGCAACTCATCCAGCTCCGGGTCATAGCCCGAAGCCTCCGCGGCTTGCCGGGCGGCGTCCACGGCGGTCTGTTGTCGCGCCTGCGCCTCCTTGGCCGCCTCCACTTTCGACGTGAGCCTGGACAGCTCCTCTTCCAGGACCCGGAGGTCCTGCGCCTGCCCCTCGATCGTGGCTTTGAGCTGATCCCGTTCCGGCAGACGCCCGAGTACCTGATTCAACCGGGCGACCTGCTGCCGCATCGCGGGGATCGCCTCGGCGGCCTTTTCGGCGGACTTCAACGTGCCAGCTTTTGTTTTCCAATCACTCTGGGCGGAGTCGTGGAGGACCCGGGCTTCTTCCGCCGCCTTTGTCGCGACATGCGCGACGCTGAAGGCCCGGGAGGCTTCGTCAAGAAAAGGTCGCAGGGGGACGGCGCGAGCCGCCGCCGCAATCTTCGCCTGGGCGAGGCTCACCTGCCCGGCCTGCTGTTCCAGAGCGGCACGCCGCTCTACGGCTTGATGCAGCTCCCGGGTTTTCGCATGGCGGCCCCGCAGAAGGACGAGTGCGGACTGGATGCGATCCCGGTTCTTGCGCAAGGCTTCGAGCGACTCGACGACCCGGCCGTGCTCCGTCTCCAGCTCCGCGACCGCGGCCTCATCGACGCCGGAGTACTCGTCCGCCAGGAGCTTCTGCAGGGAATCGACGTTGCTCTTTTTCGCGGCGGCGATGCGCTGGGCCCGGTCCCGCATGCGCTCGTAGACGTCGAGCCGGAGCAGGGTGCGGAGCATGCTGCGCCGGTCTCTCGGCTGCGCTTTGAGAAACCTTGCGAACTCGCCCTGCGGTAGCACCACGGCCTGCATGAACGCCTGGGCTTCGAGCCCGAGGATCTGAACGATCAGATCGGCCGCGGCGCGCACCTGGTCCGCCCGGTTTTTGAAGGTGCCGCCGGGCTCGCGCTCCTCCAATCGGACCATTTGAACGCCGTTGCGCCGGAGCGTCCGGGCGATGCGGTAGCGGCTCGGTCCGATGTCGAAATCCAGTACCACGGTGGCCCGGTTGCGGGACGCCGAGATCATCTCGGTGCGGTTGGGGTTGTTGACCCGGGGGATCTCGCCATAGAGCGCGAAGATCATGGCGTCCAACAGGGTCGATTTGCCGGCGCCGGTCGGCCCCGAGATGGCAAAGAGGTCGAGATCGCGGAAGTCGATCTCCTGCTTGTCCTTGAAACAGGCGAGACCTTCGACGGTGAGATAGACGGGACGCAGCGCTCAATCCTCCGTGGAAACCTGATCGTAAAGGTCCTGAAAGGTCGCCAGGACCGCCGCTTCCGCTTCGTGCTGGTATGCGCGGAGGTGGTAGGCGCCGTAGTGCGCCACCGGCGAGACCCCGGTCTCCAGACGGACGTCGGTCGTCTCTTCGGACGCGGGGAGCTCGGCGCGCACGACCAGGGCGTTAGGGAGCAGCTCGCGGACCTTTCGATTGAGGTCCGGATCCCTTTCTGTCAGGGGGACCGTAACGCGCAGCCAGCCGGTGCGGTAGCGATCCGCGGTCTGCTCCAGCTCCGTCAGCGTGGCCTTGAGATCGATCAGCGGCATGCCGCCTTCGTAGGGGACATGCTCGATCCGAGCAGGCCGGCCGGGCGACACGGTGACGGCGACAAAGCCCTTCTGCTCCCCCGCCTCGCCGAAGTCCATCTGGAGCAGCGAGCCGGCATAGTAGGCGGGCACCGGCCCCTGGATCTTCTGCGGCTTGTGAATGTGCCCGAGCGCGATGTAGCTCGCGGTCGGCGGTAGGGCCTTGGGGGAAGCGGCCCAGTCCTCTCCGATGTGAACGCGGCGCTCCGATTCGCCGAAGACAGCCCCCTCGATGTGGGTGTGGGCCATGAGGAT
>DATAHG010000629.1:0-8223 GCA_036263295.1 Thermoanaerobaculia bacterium
GCAGGGTTCCTCCTGGCCGGCATAGAGCGAAAAGAGGAGGTACGTTGCCCCAGCCGGAACCGCAATCTCTCGCTCCGTCCCCCGGACCTCGCCGGGGTAGAAGCTGACATAGGCCAGGTTGACCAGCGGCCGGAGCGTCTCTCGGACGGGAGGCGGCGGCTTGGGCGGCGGCTCGGAAGACTTCAGGGTCTGAACCTGAGCTTCCCGCAAGGTGGCGAGTTGTCTCCGGTGCTCCGCTTCCAGCGTACGGCCCTCGTGAACCAGGCGTTCGACCTCGCGCCGCGCCTGGAGCTCTCCGCGATAGAACCGCCAGGAGAGCGCCGAGAGCCCTCCCAGGGCCACCAGAAGGAGGAGGATCGCCGCCACGGCGGCTCTCAGGCCGAGGCGGCGGCGCGGCTCCGGTGCTTCCAGGACGGCAGGAAGGAGAGCCGCGCGGGCGGGCGCCAGCACCTCGGTGAACCAATCCTCCAGGCTGGAATCGGGCTCATCGAGCCCGGAGGCGGGCGATCCGGACGCGAGATCCTCCAGGCGGCGGCGCACCGACTCCAGGGCCTCCGGAGCCACGGTGCCGGTGCGCTCTCCTCGCCGCAGGGCCTCGACGCCTACCTGGAGGCTCACGGCACAGCGAACACTCAGCGGCCCGCCCTTGGCCTCCGCGGGGACCGGCACGTCGGCGCCGCCGAGAGCCGGATTCGTGTCCGCGGCCACCATCCGGCAATGATGCGATGTTCGCTCGACCACCAGCCACTCGACGGGAAAGGCGGCGGTCTCGGTCAGCACGTACAGATCGCCCGGCCAGGGCTCCGGCCCGCGCGGCGCCGACCGTGCCTCTTCTTGCCCATAACGCTCCACGGCCTGCCGGAGCGCTTCCCGGCTGCGCGCCTTCGGATCTCGTGCCTTCATGGCGACTCCCTTCCGGCGATCTTGCTCCGGCAGGCCTCGGCAAGATCCACGAGCGTACGGAAAAGATCGGGAAAACGCTCCCGCGGGATGGCCAGGAGCCGGGCGAGCTCGCGGTGAGAAGGGAGACCTTTCTCCTTTCCCCCCCGCTCCTCCGGAGAGTCCGCGGCATGGCTCTTCAGGAACACCAGCAGCCGGCGGAGATAGTCGCGCGATCGGGCCGGCGGCTCCGGGACCTGCTCGACCGATCGCTCCAGGCAGGCGAGGAGGCTTTGCAGGTTCTCGCGCGCGTCCTCTCCCGGAAGCTCGACCAGACGGACCAGGGCGGCGAAGCCATCCTCCTCCGGTTGTGGCGGAATTCCTTCCGGCGTGTGGATCCAGATGGTGCGCCAGCGAGACCGGACATCCAGGCGCAATGCATCGACCAGATCATGAAAACGGAATGCGCGAATGCCTTTGGCAGCCAGCTCATGGAGATTCCGCTCGAGGCTGGCAGTGACCTGCTGGACGCCCCGGCCGCGGGCGGTGATCAGGTCGGGCAACAGCTCATCGTTCCAAGTCAGGATATGCGGCTGCAGAGCCTCGGGCCGGGCGACGTCCTCCGGGGAAGCCTCGAATTGAAAAGCCAGCACGGTATCGCTTCCCACCGCCGGGTTCCCCGCGATCACCTGCAGCTCTCCGGCGGACAGGGCATCGCGCACCGCGCTCCGCAACAAGGTGAAGACGCGAAAGCCCAAAGGATCGTGTCGCTTCTGCGTCTCGTGCAGGAAGTTCCGCACGTTGCGCAGGATCAATCCGTCGACGTTGGGCTTGATCCGCAGTTGAGCCTTGAGGCTGCGGAAGCGCTCCACGAAGACGAAAATGAAGCAATCGGACAGCAGCTCTTCGACCGCTCCCGGGTCGGCCCATGTGGCACAGCCGTAGATCCCCAGATAGGACGGCGGAAGCGACCACAGAGATCGCCGCTTCAGCTCGCTCACCAGCAACCGCCCCAGAGCCGTCCAGACCTGGTCGAATTCGAGGTCGTCCCGATCCAGTGGCTCGTCAGGCTCAAGGTTCTGCAAGAAACGTGTGAACCCGGAGTCTTTGCTCACTGCTTGTATGTTAGCACGGGCCCTAACGATGAAGTCCTGGAATTGCCGGGCGAGGCGTCCTCGCCTCGACTCATCCCCGCGGCAAGGTCAGCTCCGCGAGCGCTCCTCCTTCGGGGCGGTTCACGACCCGGATGGTGCCGCCGTGCGAGGTCGCGACCTCTCGCACGAAGTTGAGGCCCAGGCCGGTGCTCTTCTTGCCGGTGTCGGGGCGGCCGAGCGAATAGAAACGTTCGAAGATCCGGTCGAGGGCGTATTCGGGGATGCCCGGCCCTTCGTCGATCACGGAGACCGTCACCTGATCACGCTCCGGGGTCACGGTCAGCCCCACGATCCCGCCCTTATGGCTGAAATCGATCGCGTTCTGGACGAGGTTTTCCAGAGCCTGATGGAGGAGGAACGGATTGCCCTGGAGCGTCAGGGCCTCCGGCACGGCGATCTCCATCCGCAGGCCCTTCCCGGCCAGCAGAGGCTCGTGGCTTTCGGCGACGGTGCGCGCCATGGCGCTCAGGTCCACCGTCTCCATCTCCGGTTTTTCGCGACGGTTTTCGAGGCGGGCCAGCTCGAGCATCCGGTCCACGATCCGCGCGATCCGTTCGGATTCGTGGCGGATGTTGGCGATGAAACGCGCCTGCTGTGGCGGCGGCATGTCCTCGGTCAGCAGCTCCGCCGCGCCGCGGATCGCCGAGAGGGGGCTCTTCAGCTCGTGGGTGAGCGTCTGGACGTACTCCTCCGCATATTGCCGGCCTTCCAGGGTCTCCTGCATGCGGCGTAGCGCCAGGCCGAGGCTGGCGATCTCGGTGCTCCCGAGATCTGGAAAGGGCGGGTGCTGGCCGAGGCGGATGCCGTCCGCATATTGCGCGAGGCGATCGATCGGACGAGTCAAATAATAGGAGACCACCAGGCTCAGGAGCGCCGCGACGCAGACGGTGAGCAGTCCGGCGCGGACGAAGGCCGGCCGCGCGAGCTGAAGAAAGGATTCGATGCTGACGGTGGGCTCGGCGAGACTCAGCACTCCGGCAACCTGGCCGCCGCGATAGATCGGCGCGCCGATATAGAGCACGGTCGAAAAGGGGTCGGTCGGATCCTTGAGCGAGGCGCGGGCGCCGTACTGGCCCTGGAGCGTGCGCTTGACGTCGTGAAACCGGCTGTAGTCCAGCCCCACCGCCCCCGGCCGGCGCGTGTCGAGCACGACCTGGCCGGTGGCGTCGGTCAGATAGAGCTGCAGGTCCACCTTCGACTTTTTGAAGCCATAGATCCGGGCGGACAGCACCCGCGAGTGCGCCCGGGCCAGCGGAACCTCCAGGTCGGCGAGGGTGAAGTCCGGCCGCGCCATCTCCTGCTCCACCAGGCTCGCCATGAGGTTCGCGGTATCGACCAGCGGCTCCTCCACGCTTTCCAGGTAGCGCGTGCGGAGCGTCGTCCAGATCCAGTCGGTGGTGAAATAGAGGCAGACCGCGAAGATCGCGAGATAGATCAGAAAGATCCGCAGGCCGAGCTTCATGATTCTCCTAGAATAGTCTTTCCTTGAGCGAGTAGCCCATGCCGCGGTGGGTGGCGATCGGATCGACGTCCGGCCGGATCTCGCGCAGCTTGGCCCGCAGGTTTTTGACATGGGCATCGACGGTGCGGTCGAGGCTGGCCTCGGGCGCATCCCACACCAGCTCCAGGAGCTGGTCGCGGCTGTAGACGCGGCCCGGCTTTTTGAGCAGGACGGCGAGCAGCTTGTATTCGTAACGCGACAGCTCGAGCGGCCGGCC
Organism: Thermoanaerobaculia bacterium; assembly: GCA_036263295.1. Lineage (GTDB taxonomy): Bacteria > Acidobacteriota > Thermoanaerobaculia > Multivoradales > UBA5704 > DATAHG01. Next base: position 3,752 of record DATAHG010000629.1, read on the forward strand.
GCAATAGGTGATCAGTCGCCGCTCTTCGTCGTGCGCGAACGGTAAGCCGGCGGCCGTCGGAGCCCCCGGAGCAATACCGCGGTGGGTGCGCCGCAGCACCGCCTTGACGCGCGCCGCGAGCTCGCGCGGGCTGAACGGTTTGGTCACGTAATCGTCCGCCCCGAGCTCCAGCCCGACCACGCGGTCCACCTCGCCGCCGCGCGCCGTGAGAAAGATCACCGGCACGTCGTGCTCTTCGCGCAGGAGGCGGCAGACCTCGATGCCGCTCATGTCCGGCAGACCGATGTCGAGCACCACCAGCGCCACCGGCTGGCGGTCGAGCAATTCGACGACGCCCGTTCCGACCTCCAGCCGCAGGCAGCGAAAACCTTCCGATTCGAGGGCGTACTGAATGGTGTCGGCGATGGCCGGCTCGTCTTCGACCACCAGGATCGTCGGTTTTTCCATCACAGCTTCTTCCTCAGCTTCCTCTCTCGTGCATGCCATAGAGCCGCGGCGCCGGCCGTCGCCACGGCGGCCAGCGAGACGACCGCGGCGTGCTCGACGTACCGTTCTCCCGACTGCCGGAAATGACCGTTCAAGAGCGGCACCCCCAAAGTCATTCCGAGATAGAGGCCCGGCACCAGAAGGATCGCCGCAAGCGCCGATCCCCCCGAGGCGACAGACGCGGCGCCGGCCCGCCGCCGCCCGGTCCATCGGTCGAGCGCTCCGTACACCGTCCAGAGCGCCCCCAGATACAACCCGATGCCGAGAGCCCGGTGCGCCTGCTCGGCCGTGAGCCCCGCGACCGAGCCGAGGCGGTACAGCTCCACCGCGGCCACGATGCGCAGCGTATTGACGAGGATCGTAAGGGCATAGGCTCCGAAAAGCGAGCCGATCCACCAGCCGAGCCGCCCGGCCGGCGAGCGCAGGCGGTGCGAAAATCCGAGCACCGCGACGGTCCAGGCGAGGATCAGAAAGCTCACCCCGGCGCACGCCGGAGCGATGAAATAGGAACCGTCCGGCGCCATCCAGCCGGCGCCGGATGACGCCAGGGTCTCCCCTCGCAGCCAGCCGACCGCGCGGGCCGTCGGCGCGAGGATCCACGCGAGATCCTCGGCCGAGGCCCGGCTGTAAAACCGCTTGAGGCCGAAGGCCACGAGCAGCGCCGCGCCCCAGGCAAGCCAGGGGAGATCAGTCCGGCTCCACCCTCCTTCGGCCCGTTTCATCACTGACCCTTTCTCACCGCAGCGAACGCGCGCTGCCAGAATGCACGCCCGGCCGACGTCAAGCCCAGGAGCAGCAGGACCAGGACCGCCAGGATCGGCAGCTCCGGCTCGGGGACGGAGCTCCCCAGGGCGGAGTCCGAGACGCCTTGCGGCAACGGCAGCGGCTGATTGACGTTCGGCGCCGAGCCGTCCGGATTGCGCACCACCTCATGCACCGCGACGAACGAGGTGTAGGCGGTCAACAGCTCATAGGTCAGCCCGAGGTTGATGATCGCCGGCCGGTTCTCCTGGCTGAATTCGCCGTCGTCGTCGGAGAGCCGCGCCACGCGGGCCCGCGCCCAGAGATAGCGCAGCGCGCGGTGGTCCTCGGAAGGCGCCGCGTCGTCCACGTCGAAAACACTTTCGTAAGGACCCGCTCCGCCGGTACCGGAGACGCGGATCGTGCCGGACGCCTCGCCGCGCCACTTGCCGAAGATCACCAGCGGACGGTCCGCGAAGACGTCCGGGATCGACGACGGCTCGACGTCGTACGCCTCGAAGCCGTCCATGGCGACCTTCACATCTGTCAGCACCGGCGACTGCACATAGTTCTGGAATTGCTGGGCGACATGCGACGCCTCGTCGGGCTTCATGACCACGAAAGGCTCACCCTGTCCGGCCCGCGCCAGGCCTTCGATCAGATGGCGGTTGACCGAGCTGCCGATGCCGAAGGCGAACAGGTTCGAACGGTTCAGGTTCTTGCGGACCCGGTCAAAGGCACTGGCCTCCGCCGTGATGTAGCCGTCCGTGATCACGATCGTGGAGCGTGAAACCCCTTCATTTCCGGGCAGTGCCAGCGCGGTGTCCAGCGCCGCCTCCAGCTCCGTGGCGCCGCTCCCCATCTCGCCGTCGATCACCGCCATCGCCTGGCGCAGGTTCTCCTCCGTGGCGGGCAGGGAGCTCGGCGACAGCAGGCGCGAGCCGCCCGCGAACAGGACCACGTTGAAGCGGTCCACCGGCCGCAACCCGGCGGCGAGCGAGCGCATCAGCGTCTTCGCCGTATCGAGCGGAAAACCATTCATGGAACCTGACACGTCGAGCACGAAGATGTATTCCCGCGGCGGGATCTGCTGCGGGGTCACGCGCTGCGGCGGCTGCACCATCAGCAGGAAGAAGTTTTCGTCCGCGCCGGGATAGAGCAGCAGGCCGGTCTGCACCTGCTGACCTTGCAAGCGATAACGCAGGATGTAGTCCCGATTGCCGCCGTTGGTCTCGCGCGGATCGAGCGTGACCCGCGCGGTGTCGGCGTCCTCCCATTCGACGTTGGTCCGGTGCGACGGGCAGAGCAGATCTTCGATCGGCATGCCGGCGGCCACACGGGTCTCGACGCTGAATGGATAGGTCGGCTCCTGGCCTTCATGAAGGTACGGGCTTTTCACCCAGCCCTCCTCTTTCTCTTCCTTCCCGCCGGCCGCGCTCGGATAGCGCGGGCCGACGACGGCCGGATAGACCAGCTCATAGACGCCGCCGGTCGGCACCAGCAACTCGCTGTAATGAAGCTCGACGCGGATCTCGTCCTGCGGCATGACGTTCGCCACGTTCATGCTGAACACATTGGGCCGCTCCTGTTCGAGGAGCGCGGCGCTCTTGCCGGCCTCGCGGGCCGCCTCGAATTCCTGGCGGGCGGCCTGCTTCTCGCGGATCTTGGCGCGGATCCGGCGCTCCCCCACCTGTAATGTCATGCCGTGTACCGCGGCACGGGTGGAAGCCGGGAACACATAACGCGCATTCAAGGGGCGGGCCCCCTCGTTGCGATAAACCTGCGTGACGACGACGTCGGCGATCACACCCGCGATGTGCACGTCGGCCTTGGTCTCTTTGAGCGGCAGCCGGTCAACCGCCGGATCGCCGTTCTCGACGAAGAAGTACGGCGAAAGGGTCGTGTCCGGACTCGGACCCTCGGCGGCCCCCGGACGCGCCGTCAGAAGCGCCAGCCCGAGGATGAGGGAGACTGCTGCGAACAACCGTTTCATTGGGATCCTCCTTGGCAGGACCATCCCTGCCAAGGACGATGATGGGGTTCACAAAAGAAGGGAGTATGAACCGACGGTGAAGATGCGGAGAAGTTGGGGGCCCGGGCGGGCCCCCTCCGTCAGTGGCCGGGCGGGCTGGCGGGCACCGGCTCGACCGGCGGCAGGGCCGCCTTGGTGATCGTATAGCTGTCCGTCAGCGTGCCGGACGACGGTTGGAACGTGAACGACACGGAATCGGGTGTGACGACGAACTTGCCGAAGCCGTAGGACTTGATATCCGTTTTGGCGAAGTACTGGCGCTCCGGATCTGTCGGGTCGATCGATCGCAGCTCCTTGCCGCCGGTCCCGATCACGTGGATCACGGTCCCAGCGCCTTTGACGAGAGTGTCATCGCTGTCTGACACACAATCCGGGTCGAACTGCGCCGGCTCCGGCTTGAGCACAGGACACGTCTTGGGAACCGTCGTCAACTGCTTCGATCGTTCGTAGCCGTGCTCATGGCCTTGCAGGATGATGTCGACCTTCTTGTCCAGCAGCATGGTCATGAACGAGTTGTTCTTGTCCCGGCTGATCTCGTTCTTCTTCTCCAACACGCTGATGTAGTTCTTGTGCATGGCGACGAAGATCCATTCGATGCCATTCGCCCGAGCCTCGTCGATCGCGTCGGCCGTGAACTGGTAGCCCTTGTGGCCGACCTGATAGTAGTCTCTCTCGTTATAAGGGCTACCGAGAAAGGAACCTTTGACTCCAGGCGAGACCAGGATGAAGCGAGCCAAGGGCTTGATGGCAGGGTAATCAAAGTAGTACTGCTTGCCATACTCGCCCGTCCAGGCGATGCCGGAGGGAACCTGACAGTGCTTGACATATTCGTTGATGTTGCCGGCGCCGGCGCCCTCTTCGCCGCTGTCGTGATTCCCTGTGATCAGCACCACAGGTTGATTGACACCTTGCTTCCAAACCTGGCACCACGCCTGTTCGTCTCCCTTATAGCTGAAATCACCCAACGCAACCAGGAAGTCGGGCTTCTGGGCTTTGACCGCCGCCGCCGTTGCTTTAAACTGCTCACCAAACTTGAAATCGCCCGCCGCGCCGAAGGTGAAGGACGTTGGCACCGGTTGAGCCGCGACCGGACTGATCGATCCTGCCACCGCCAACACCCACAACCATGTGCGTATGCTCATGTGGATCGCTCCTGTCTCTGAATGTTTAAAGATAGAGACGGACATACCCGGTCAATTCCCCGGATCGGGGA
>DATAHG010000630.1:0-3192 GCA_036263295.1 Thermoanaerobaculia bacterium
TCCAGGTGAAGCTCGGCCTTGCCCTCGATCACGTAGCCCACGGTCTCGTAGTCCCGCCGGCTCTCGACTTTGCCCTCGCCGGGCTCCTCGTCCCACAGGCGCATGGCCACGTGGATGCCCGACGCCAGGTATTTCTGCCCCAGTTTCCCGTGCGGGGAATTCCGGGAATCGACTTTGGTCACGGTCGTATCGCTCATCGCTCTCTCCTCCTTCCGTCGCAAAGCTCTGCAGGAGCCCTGCCAGGAAGGCGGTGGCACGCGCGTTGCTCCTGGTCCCCGCAGCCGGCGCGCCGGCTCTCTCAAGGAGGACACCGATGATCTTGCTGACGAAAGGCGAAGAGCTCCTGCTGGTGCAGTTCCACGAGGCGAAGGGCGAGCGGGTCGGGGCCAAGGTCGGGGACACCCTGCCGGCCGACGCCTTCGAGCATCTGGTCGGGAAGACCCCCGGGGTGGAATTCGAAGGGGCGCTCGACATCCTGGTGGACCGCAACCTGCTCCGCAAGGACGGCGAAACCTATGCCCTGACCCAGGAGGGCTACGACTACCTCTATACCCGCGAGGGGCGCCGCACGACGGAGGAGTGAACGAATCCTGCACGGGCCGACGAAGCCGCCACTGTAGAGACGCCCCGTGGGGCGTCTCCGGGGCGAGAAGACGGTCGCTCCACCTGGATCGCCGGACGGGCACAAGAACCTGCCCAGAGCCCGCCGCGACGGGATCGGACCGGCCAGGTTTTCTCCGCCGCGGAGACGCCCCACGGGGCGTCTCTACATTGGGCGGTTTCGAGCCCCTTCTACCCTCCCGCTCTTTTCGCCTTGTAACCGGCCCGCACCAGCTCGGCGACCAGGCGGTCGGCGTGGTCGCCCTGGATTTCCAGCTCGAAGGCCGGGCCGCCCCCCGCGGCCTCGGCCGGCTTGAGCGTCCCGCCGCCCCCGCACAGCTTCTTCCAGGACGACAGCAGGGCGGCCGCGTCGGCCCGCGTCAGCACGAGCGGGCCGGCCACGGTCACCAGCTTGCCGCCGCGCCCGGACTTGTCCCGGCGCACCCGCACCGGCTGCTCGGCGGGCGGCAGGCTGCGCGCCGGCTCGCACCGGCAGGGGTGGGCGCCGCAACGCCGGCAAGACTCCTGCCCCGCCGTCCGGCCGGCCTCGGTGGAATACACCAGCTTCGCCTTTCCCGGTTTCATGGGTCGATCCTAAAAGAAAAACGCCCGCCCCGGGACCGGGACGGGCGCTCCTGTTGCCCAACCTTCAGGTCAGGGGTAGCTGACCTTGAGCTGGTAGGTCGTCCGGGTGGACGAGTAGCGGTAGACCCGGACCCAGACGTTGACCGCCGAGGCGCCGGTGTTGGTCCACGAGGCCGTGTCCGGCGTCGTGCCGCCGTTGAGCGAGCTCGCCACCGCGGAGCCGGTGGTCGAGTTGAAGATGTAGACGTCGTAATCCGCCGTCAGGCCGTTGAGCAGCGCGGTGACCGTCTTGCCGGCCGGCAGGCTGAGACGGAAATAGTCGTTCTGCTGCGACGTCGCGTCGTTGAGGAAGGTGCCGGAGATCTGGTTGCAGGCTCCGGAGATCACCTGCGGCGCGGTGGTGGAGTTGTTGGGCTCCGTGTCGGTGACCGCGGTGCAGGGGGTGCAGGCCGCCGTCGTGGCCGAGGCCTGGGCCGAGTTGGCCGAGCTGCAGGAGCCGTTCGAGGCGTTCACGACATAGAAATAGGTCGTGTTGCAGGTCAGGCCGGTGTTGGAGAACGACGTCGTGCCCGCGGTGCCCGCCGTGGCGTAGGGGCCGCCGCTGGTGGTCGAGCGCAGGACGTTGTACGAGGTGGCGCCGGACGAGCCGGTCCACCCGAGGTTGATCTGGGTCTGCCCGGAGGCGGTGGCGGAGAGGCCGGTCGGCGCCGCGGGCGGCGTGCAGGGGCCGGTCGAGTTGTTGATGCCGTCGATCGCGGTGGCGCCGCTGGCGATCGGGTCGAGCCAGTTGGACAGGCGGGTGCTGTTGGTGCCGCCGCCGGTCCAGGAGACGCTGAAGCGGCCGTAGTAGTCCGACAGGTTGTTGCCGGTGGCGCCGCAGGACGACGGGCCGCCGTGGAGCTGGCCGACGAAGCGGCCGGCGGCATTGAACAGCGGCGAGCCCGACGAGCCCGGCTCGGTCACGCCCGGCACCGTGAAGGGGCCCGGAGGATCGGTCGCCCAGCGCGCCCACAGGTGGGTGCCGTCGCCCGGCGAGGTCGGGCTGTTGTAGCTCGTGCTCACCATGTCGGTGATGACGTAGGTGATGCGCTTCTCGTCGGTCGACGGGTGGTGGATCGAGGCGCACGGCGACGACGCGGTGCAGGTCTGGCTGCCGGTCGAGCGGTCCCAGCCTTCCCAGAAGTGGTTGTAGGAGGAGACCGGAGGATCGTCCAGCTCGACCAGGGTGAAGTCGGAGGCGGCGCTCGCGGCGCGGAAGAAGGAGCCGGTGTGGAACTGGGTCAGCGTGCCGTCGCCCGCCGCGCCGCTGGCGGCGCTGCCGGGGGTGCGGCAGAAGGAGTTCTGGTAGTTCCAGTAGACCACCAGCGAGGCCGCGTTCGACGACGTGATCGAGCAGTGGTTGGCGGTGATGAAGTACATCTTGCGGTCGTTCGCGGTGTTGTTGATCAGCGAACCGGTGCAGAAGGTCGAGCCGCCGGTCGAGATCACGCCCACCGCCCGCATCTCGTCGCGCCAGGAGTCGCCGGTCGCCAGGCACTCGACGTCCATGTTGCAGCTCCCCGACTTCTCGAGGGCGGTGCCGAAGCCGCGGTAGCCCTGGTTGATCGAGCCGAGCTTCAGGTCCACCCGCTGCATCTCGCGCTTCGGGACGGTCAGCTCGACGATCAGGTCGTTGGTCAGGACGACCGGAGTCCACAGCTCGCCGTGGGCTTCGTTGTCCTTCGCCGTGAAGGCCGGAGAGACCTGGGTGCCGTCGGTCGAATAGAGGATGAGCCGGGCGTGCGGCGTCATCTTGAAACGGGTGAAGCCGAGGTTGAGGGAGGTCGTCCCCTCCCGTCCGACGATGCGCAGGCGCCAGAGCATGCGGCCGTCCTGCAGGTCTTCCCAGGTGCCATGGGTGGCCGGCGTGATCGCCACCCGCTCCGGGATGGCGAACCGCGGCGGCAGCCCCTCGCTGTCGCGCGCCGCGTCTTCCTCGGCGATCCGGGACATGTCGAGCTTCGCCGG
>DATAHG010000631.1:0-3193 GCA_036263295.1 Thermoanaerobaculia bacterium
TCCAGGCGAGGGACCAGCCCGGCCGCCTCGGGGTGGGCCGCGAACCCTTCGAGCAGCCGGTCGAGCGCCCCCGGCTCCGGCACGGCGTCGGGATTGAGGATCAGGATCAGCGGCGCCCGCCCCGCCGCCGCCCCGGCGTTGGCGCCCCCGGCGAAGCCGAGATTGCGCTCCGGGCGGATCAGCCGCGCCGGTCCCAGGGGGAGAGGGCCGGCAGAGCCGTTGTCCACCACCACCAGCTCGAAGCGGGGGTCGGCCGGCCAGGCCGCGGTCAGCTCCCCCAGCAGATCTTCGTTCCGCCAGTGGACGACCACGGCGGTGAGCAGGGGGGAGCCGACTTCCATGGCGGGGAAGGTTAGCCGATCCCGAGGCGGACCGCCCGCCCCCAGCCGGCCATGATCCCGGCGGCAAGCGGGAGGTCGGCCCGCAGGAGGGCCCGGGTGAAGTCCAGGAGGTCGCGCAGGATCATCCAGGGGAGGCTGGGCCAGAACCGCGAGCCGAGCAAGCGGGCCGCGGCGAGGTAGCGGTTGCCATAGATCAGCGACCAGCGCCGCCGGCTGCTCGACTGTCCCGTGATCGATCCGGCGTGGCGCGCCTGGGCCGCCGGAATCAGCCAGGCCAGAAACCCTGCCTTGCGCAGGCGCACGGCGAGATCCACATCCTCATAGTAGGAATCGAGCCGCGGATCGAAAACCTTTTCATCCCCCCCATCCAGGACCACCGACGTCAGGGCGGAGCGGCGGTACAGGGCCGCCGTGGCCGAGACCCCGAACACCTCGCGGCGCGGCGCGGACGGCTCCGGCGCCGGCTCGCCGTGGCCGATCTGGACCGCCTGCCACCAGCGGTTCCACTCCAGCCCGCAGCCGTCGGCGAGGTCCGGCCGGTCGAGGATCAGGTTCACCCCCTGGACCGCCGCCGTCTGCGGTGATCCATCGAGCGCCTCGACCAGCGCCGCCAGCCAGCCGGGCTCCACGAGCAGATCGTCGTTCACCGTCGCGACGTACTCCCCCGAGCTTTCGGAGATCCCCAGATTGGTGCCGCCGGTGAATCCCAGGTTGCGGCCGGGGCGCAGCACGCGGTCGGCGAGACCTTGTGGAATGGAAAGGTTTTCAGCCCCCGTCTCCCGCTGGTCCACGACCACGATTTCGAGCGCGATTCCGGACGCCCGGGCATCCTTTCGCAAGGCGTCGAGACAGGGGACGAGCAGCGGGCTGCGGCCGAGGGTCGGGATGACCGCGCTGACCTTCGCCTTCATCGCCAGTCGAACCGCACGCGGTCGAGGATGGCCCCGTTCAGGCTTTCGAGGCGGTCCGGCAGGAAGGCGCCGCGCGCTTCGAGGACCAGCGGCTCGCCGTGCCGCCAGGGGAAGGGACCAAAGGACGCGGAGGTCCAGACCCGCTGGCGCGCCGGAGTCCAGGAGGCGAGCAGGCGGTCGCCGGCCTTGAGATCGAGGGTATAGGGGAACGGCTGATTCCGAATCAGCTCGGCGTCGATCGTCAGCCGGACCCGGTCGCCGCCCGGCACCACCGGAATCTTCACTTTTTCCCCGACCCGCAGCACCCAGCCGCCGCGGTAGCGGGTCCGTTCGATCACCCAGCGGTCCGGGTGGAGGTGACCGCCGCTCTTGCGGACCTGCGGGTCTTCCACCTCGACCGTGGCGGTCGGCATCCGTGCCGCGGCGGCCGGCAGCAGGGCGGTGACGGCCAGCAGGGCGATGATTCCGGTCGGCCCGGCCAGCCCGGCCACACCGGCCCGGGAGAGGACCGGCCGCCACCGGGGTCTGGAAGGCAGCCACCAGAGAAAGGAGATACCGGCGAGGGCGAGCGGCGGCCAGAGCCAGGTGGCCGGCCGCAGCCGCACCGAGCTGGGGAAGAACCGGGCGACGTCCATCCCGAGCCGCTCGCCCAGCCGATCGAGAGCGTAGGTGCGGCCGTCCGCGAAGTTGTAGGTCCACCCCGGCACCGCGATCCAGACCAGGGTCAGCACCACGGTCAGCACCCCGAGCCCGGCGAGCAGGGCCCGAGCCCCGGGCCGGTGGCGATGGGCGAGGAGCGGCACCAGCGCGATCGCCAGCAGCGGCAGGGCGATCAGGGCGTAGCGGAAGGGAGGCGACCAGCCGCCGTACCACTCATTGCGCGGGGCGACGATCAGCACATAGGGGAGGCTGAGCAGGGCCAGATGGAGCAGCAGGCGGCTGCGCCGGGCGAGCAGCAGCAGCGTCGCCGGCAGCACCAGCATCCAGACCGGCGCGGCGCCGAACAGCCCGAACGCCGTGTCGAAGAAGAACCCCAGCCCGCCGGCCAGATAGGAAGTCGGAGAGTAGCTATAGGGGTCCAGCTCCTGCCAGGAGTGGATCTTGAGCGGGTTCGAGTAAAGCGACTGGTTGTAGAGCAGGATCCCGCCCGCCACCCCCGCCAGCAACCCGCCGAGCACCACCATGCGCAGGCGCGGCTTGCCGGCGTAGAACCACCCCATGACCAGCAGGGGAGCGGCGATCAGCATGAAGCGGATCTTGACCAGCGGCAGCAGCAGCACCGGCAGGCCAATCCCCAGCCACTCCTTCCACCCCCAGCGCCGGCCGTCGAGGGCCATCATGCGGTCAAGGGCGAGGAAGGCCAGCAGCGCCGCCGGCACCTCCACCCAGACCTGGTAGGAGTAGAGGAGGAGCGGCGGCGTGAACGCCATCAGGGCGTAGGCCGCCAGCGCCTCGCCGGGTCTCTCGGGGAAGTAATGCCGGGCGAGCCGCAGCGTCGCCCAGGCGAGGAGAGCAGTCAGCGCCGCCATGGTGGCGAGCGCCCCCAGCTTGCCGGCGGCGCGGTAGGCCGGCACCAGCGCCAGCGGCAGCATCTCGTTGTGCCGCGAGTACTTCTGGCCGCGCGGGCCGACCGGATCGCCGGGCTGCGGCTCGATCGGACGGTCCATGAAGAACCGCCAGTCCTCGTCCGCGTAGTTGTTGGTCAGGTCGGCGTCGAGGTCGTAGGCCAGGCTATGCGTGATCAGCAGATAGTAGGGCTCGTCGCCGTCTGGCTGGCGATGGCCGGTGGACCACGGCAGAATCGCCAGGTAAGCCAAAAGCGGCAGGAAGAAGAAGACGGCGGACGGCCGCTGCGGCAGGCGCCGCCCGAGCAAGGGGCGCGCCGCCAGAAGCTGCCGGGCCACCCGGTGGGCCAGGACCAGCAGGAGGCCGGCCGCGAGC
>DATAHG010000632.1:0-12217 GCA_036263295.1 Thermoanaerobaculia bacterium
GGCGGCAGGTCGGCGAACTGGGCGTAGTCCGACACGATCGCCGGGCAGCCGGCGGCCAGCACCCGCAGCAGCGAGGCCGAGGTCTCGCCGGCCGTGGGGTGGCGCAGGTTGAGGCAGAGGTCCACGGCGGCGATGGCGGCCTCGAAGTCCTCGTATGGGACGAAGCCCATGACGTGGACCCGGTCGGCCACCCCGGCGCGCCGGGCCTCCCCTTCGAGGTCGAGGACCGGCGCCACCTCGCCCACGATCAGCAGGTGGACCTCTTCGAGCCCGGGCGCGGCCAGGGCCTGGATGGCGGCGAGGGTGCGCTTGATCGGGGTCTGGAAGCCGAAGGAGCCGAGCACGGGGCGGTCTTCCGGCAGGCCGAAGCGGCGGCGCAGCGCCCGCCCCGCGGCGCGGTCCACGGCCGGCGGCAGGGGCACCCCCATGGGAATGGCCCGCACCCGCACGCCGGGGGCCTCCTCTTCCACCACCCCGGCCGCCCACTCGCTGTGGACCAGCACGCCGCGCTGGCGGCGCAGCAGGGTGCGGTGGGCCGGCAGGGCGAAGATCGGGGAGTCGCCGAACAGCCCCCAGCGCTTGACCCGGGCGATCGCTTCGCCGACCCAGCCGTGATCGCGCTCCAGCGCCTCGACGTAGGGGTCGAACTCGTCCCGCCCCAGGGTCAGGTCGAGCAGCAGATGGTGGAGCACCACGTCGTGCAGGGTGAGGACCCCGGGCCGGCGCAGGGCGAGGTCCCGCACCGCCTCGTGGTAGCGGTTGTTGCCCATCTGATAGAGCAGGAGGCGGCCATCCTCCCCCGCCGCCTCGAAGGGCGCCATGGGCCAGCGCGCCGCGATCTCGGGCTCGACCGGCTGGTCGGGCAGGCGGATCAGGCGGACGTCCGCCGCCGCGGCCAGGGCCGGCAGCAGGTCGAGGCTGTAGTCGGCGATCCCGGAGCGGACCGGCGGCAGCGGCGAGACGTAGTCGAGGCGCAGGTCGGGCATGAGAGGTGGGGGTCCGCCCGTCCCGAAGGAGGGAGAGACTCGGGGGCCGGCCGGCCCCCTTTTAGAAGACCGACTCCTCTTTGGCGCTGGCGCTCGCCATCTGCCCCTTGAGCCAGGCTTCGATGAATGGCTCGAGGTCGCCGTCGAGGACGCGGTCCGCGTCGCCCACCTCGGCGCCGGTCCGGTGGTCCTTGACCAGGCGGTAGGGGTGGAGGACGTAACTGCGGATCTGGCTCCCCCAGGCGTTGTCCTTCTTGAGACCCTCGCGCTCGGCCTGCTCGGCCTTGCGCTTCTGCATCTCCAGGTCGTAGAGGCGGGACTTGAGCATCTTCATCGCCATCGCGCGGTTCTTGATCTGGCTGCGCTCGTTCTGGCAGGCCACCACGACGTTGGTCGGCAGATGGGTGATGCGCACCGCCGAGTCGGTCTTGTTGACGTGCTGGCCGCCGGCTCCCGAGGAGCGGTAAGTGTCGATCCGCAGGTCCTTGTCGTCGATGACGATCTCGATGGTGTCGTCGACCTCCGGGTAGACGTCGACCGAGGCGAACGAGGTGTGGCGGCGCTGCTGGAAGTCATACGGGCTGATCCGCACCAGCCGGTGGACTCCCGCCTCGCTGTTCAGATAGCCGTAGGCATGCAGCCCGCGCACCGCGAAGGTGGCGCTCTTGATGCCGGCCTCCTCGCCGTCCTGCCGCTCGAGCAGCTCGACCTCGTAGCCGTTCTGCTCGCCCCAGCGCAGGTACATGCGCAGCAGCATCTCGGCCCAGTCCTGGGACTCGGTGCCGCCGGCTCCCGGGTGGATCGAGAGGATGGCGTTCTTGTCGTCGTCCGGTCCGGAGAGCTTGAGCTCCAGCTCCAGGCGGTCGAGCTCGGTCTCCAGGCGATTCAGGAAACGTCCCAGCTCGTCGTCGGACTCCCCTTCCGCCACCAGCTCTTTCCAGGTGGCCAGCTCGTCGGCGTCGTTGCGGAGACGGCTCAGAGTCTGGAGGCGCCGTTCCAATCCGCGGCGCTGTTGGAGGATCGGGGTGCTGCGCGAAGGGTCGTCCCAGAAGCCCGGCTGCTCCATCTGCCGGTCGAGATCCTTCAGCTCTTCTTCGAGGCCGGTGTCCTCAAAGATACCCCCGGATGTTGGTGAGCTGCTCGGCGAGGGTATCGATCTTCTCTTGCAGGTCAGGCGCGATCATGATGGGGCTCCTTCCGGGCGAAATATACCGCAAACCGCCGCGGGCCGCAGGCCCGGCGGGTCGTTCAGAGGCTCAACCAGTTTTCGATCCGGAGGTCCGGCACCGACTCGAAGTCGCGGTCCGTGGTCAGCAGCGTCAACCCGAAACGGCGCGCCAGGGCGGCGAGCATGAGGTCGACCTGGGACAGGATGCGGCCCCGGCGGCGCAGGTCGAGGTAGAGCGCGCCGTAGACCTGGGCGGTCGCGAGATCCAGCGGCCAGAGGGTGGCTTGCGCCAGGAACCGGGCGAGGGCCTTGCGGTAGATCTCGGGGTCCCGGACCTGGAGGATTCCGACCTCCAGCTCATACAGGACCGGAATGCAGGTGCCGAACCGGAGGCCCCGGCTCCTGGCCTCCTGGATCCGGCTCCGGACGGCCGACCGCGTCCGCACCGCCGCGCTGAGATGGCTGGTGTCGAGGAGGTACCCCGCCATCAGGGGAGGCCCATCCGCCGCCGCGTCCAATCCTTGGCCGCGCGGCCGGATTCCGCCAGGGCCGACTCGAGGCGGTCGAAGTCCTCCTGGGGGATGCCGGAGCTCAGCTCATCGATCTCCCGCGACCACGCCTCGAGCTCGGCCGGAGTCGCCACCGCCGAGGCCTCTTCGACGTTCAGCTCCTGGCCTTCGACCCAATGCTCGGGCAGGGGGGACAGCGGCAGAATCACGCCGCGTTGCAGGATGGCCCGGATCATTTCAGCTCTTCCTCCCGCCTTGACGGCGCCTCGACAGCAGCACGGACCCGACCGCCCCCGCCGCGAACAGCGAGCACAGCAGGGGGACCAGCCAGGGGCGCTCCGCGTAGGGGGTGACGCCGGTGCGGCCGGCGACGCGGGCGCGGATGATGCCTTCCCTGAAGACGCCGAGGTCGGACCGCACCGAGCCGTCGGGATCGACCCAGGCGGAGACGCCGGTGATGGCGGCGCGCAGCAGGGTGCGGCGGTTCTCGGCCGCCCGGAAGCGCGCCGCCCGGAAGTGCTGCCAGGGCGCCGCGGTGTCGCCGTACCAGGCGTCGTTGGTGATCGTCACCAGGATCGTGGCGCCGGCCCGGGTCAGCTCGGCGACCTCCCCCGGGTAGACCACCTCGTAGCAGATCGCCATGCCGAGCCGCTCGTTCTGCCAGGGCAGCAGGACCATGCGCTTGGAGGGGCGGAACTCCCCGGCGTTGCGAGCCAGCTTGTCCACGAACGAGAAGACCCCGCGGAAGGGGACGTACTCCCCGAAGGGGACGAGGTGGCGCTTGTCGTAGCGCACCGCCTCCTTCCCGGGTGTCAGCAGGAAGGCCGAGTTGTAGAAATACTCCTGCTCCGGATGGCTGGAGTTGAACAGCACCGTGCAGCCGCGGTCGAGCATCGCCTGGAGATCCCGGGTCAGCATGGGATCGACGCCGTAGGTGAACGGCCAGGAGGCGCTCTCCGGCCAGATCACCAGAGAGCCCGGCTGGCAGGACTCGCTCGACAGATCGATCACCTTGCGATAGTTCCGCATCACGATCTGGGGATCCCAGCCGACCAGGTTCGGGATGTTGGGCTGGATCAGGCGCACGGTGCCGCCGGCCCCGGACAGCTCCCTGCCCTGCTCCGCCTCTTCGAGCCGCAGGCTCCAGCGCCCGGCGAGCGGCAGCAGCAGCAGCGGCACCGCGAGCCCGGCGGCGAGCGGCTCCCAGCGCAGTCTCTCCTGGGGGCGCAGGCGTTCCAGGCCGACCGCCACCGCCGTGCTGCTGAGGACGGCCAGGAACGAGACGCCGTAGGCGCCGATCCAGGCTGAGACTGGCAGCGCCCCGGGGACGTCCACCCAGGCATAGGCGGCGAGGTTCCAGGGGAAGCCGCCGAAGAGCAGGGTCCGCACCCATTCGAGGGCCACCCAGATCGCCGGCAGGGCCACCAGCCGGAGGAGGCCGCGGCGGCGCCAGATCGGGGCCGCGAGCGCCGCGAAAACGGCATGGAAGAGCGCCAGGTAGGCGACCAGCAGGCTGGTCAGGACCACGGACAGGGGGCGCGCGATCCCCCCGAAGGTCACCAGCGTGGGAACGATCCACGACAGCGACACCCACCAGGCCGCGAAGCCGTGCAGGAAGCCCAGCAGGGCTGGCCGGGGAGCCCAGAGCAGGAGGATCAGCGGCGCCAGACCGAACCAGGGGACGAGCGGCAGCGGCACGCGGCCGAAGCAGAGCCCCCAGGCCAGCCCTCCGCCGAGGGCCAGCAGGGCCGCGATCCAGGATGGCTTCATGCGGAGTGAGGAGCGGCCGCCACGGACCGCGGACCGCTCACTCCGTCACCCAGGTGTCGAGCTTGTAACCCTTGCGAACCTGGTCGGCCACCTTGTTGGCCTTGTCGCGGGTCTCGAACGGACCGATGCGGACGCGGTACATCGTCCGGTTCCCCACCTGGACCGGCGAGAGATAAGCCTTCTGACCGCCACTCACCAGGCGCTCGCGGATGCGGTCCGCCTGGTCCTTCTCGGCCGACGAGAAGACCTGGATCACCACGCTGCCGGCCTTGGCGGACGCGGCCTCGGGGAGCGGCTTCGGCTTGACCGTCTCCTTGTCCTTGCGCTCGGCGCGGCGCTCCTCCGGCTGGGGTATAGCCGGCTTCTTGCTGTCCGGCTTGACCGGCGCCGTCGCCTGGGACTGGGCCTCCAGGGCGCGGCGGCGCTCCTCCGGGGTCGGCAGAACGACCGGCCGGGCCGGCTGTGGCGCCGGCTCGCGGAGCGCTTCCGTGTCCTCTCCGCCGAGATCCTCGGCCAGCGTCGTCTCGCGGGCGCGGTCGGGCTCGGCGGCGAAGGTCTCCTCGGGCTCGGGCCGGGTGGGCTCGGGGGCGGTGGTTTCCGGGGTCTCCGGGGCCGCCGGCGCGGCCGACTTCGAAGCGGCGGGGCGCTTGGAGTCGTCGAAGAAGTCGAACTCCTCCAGAGCCTGGCCCTCCTTCTTCTCCTGGGCCGGGGCCCGCCCGCCGTTCTGGGCGAGCTGTTCCTGCGCCCGCATCGTGCTCTCGCGCCCGATCCACACTCCCGAGAAGAAGGCGCAGAGCAGGCACACCAGGAGGATCACGAACGCGACGACCACCTGGCGGTTGGTCAACGCGATCTCGTAGTAGCTCGGCTCGTGGGAGTTGCTCACTTCGATGTCGGCTCCGATCATGTCTTCTTCTCACCACCCATGAAGACCCGCAAGAGCTCGATCGGCAACGGGAAGATGATGGTCGAGTTCTTCTCCGCCGAGATCTCGGTCAGGGTCTGCAAGTACCGAAGCTGCAAGGTCACCGGATTGGTGGACATCACCTCCGCCGCCTCAGCCAGCCGGGCCGAGGCCTGCATCTCGCCCTCGGCATGGATGATCTTAGCGCGCTTCTCGCGTTCCGCCTCCGCCTGGCGTGCCATGGCGCGCTGCATTTCCTGCGGCAGGTCGACGTGCTTGACCTCGACCATGGAGACTTTGATGCCCCAGGGATCGGTCTGGTGATCGATGATCTCCTGGAGCTGGGCGTTGAGCTTGTCGCGCTCGGACAGCAGCTCGTCCATCTCGGCCTGGCCCAGCACCGACCGCAACGTCGTCTGCGCGAGCTGGCTCGTGGCATAGAGATAGTTCTCCACTTCCACAATGGCCCGCCCGGGATCGACGACGCGGAAGTAGACCACGGCGTTGACCTTCACCGAGACGTTGTCCCGCGTGATGATGTCCTGCGGCGGCACGTCGAGGACCAGGGTCCGCAGCGAGACCTTCACCATTTTTTCGAACGGCCAGAAGATGAAGACCAGGCCCGGCCCCTTGGGCTGCGGCGACAGGCGGCCGAGCCAGAAAGTGACGGCCCGCTCGTATTCGTTGAGGATGTTGATCCACTTCGACAGCACGACCAGCGCGAATATGATCACGACGACGAAGATGAAGATCTGCCCTGGCATGGCTTCTCCCTGATCTCAGGCGTTGCCCGAGGAAAGACGGCCGCCCCGGACCGGGCGGACCGCCAGCAAAAGATCCCGGATGCCGACGACCTCGACCGTCTCGCCGCGGGTCACCGGCTCCTGGGCAACCGCGTCCCAGATCTCTCCGTGAATGAAGACCTTGCCCTGCGGGGCGAGGTCGGAGCGGGCGACGCCATGCTGATGGATCATCCCCTCTTTGCCGGTGGTGACCGGCCGGCGACGGGCGCGCAGGGCCAGGGCCAGCAGCCCGCCGACCGTTCCGAGCGACAGGACGGCGAGGGCGCCGATCAGATTCAGGCTCACCCGCATCGCCGGCTCGGAGCTCTTGAACAGCATCAGCCCGCCGAGCACCAGGCAGATCGTGCCCGCCACCGTGAGCATGCCGTAGCTCGTCACCTTGATCTCCGCGATGAAGAACAGCAAGGCGAGGAAGATCAGCGCCAGACCGGTATAGCTGAACGGCAGCACCGAAAGCGAAAAGAAGGCGAGCACCAGGAAGATCGCACCCACCACGCCCGGCAGCACGGCGCCGGGGTGCATCAGCTCGAAATAGAGCCCCAGACCGCCGAGGGTGAGCAGAATATAGGCGATGTTCGGATGCGCGATCACCCCGAGGAGGTCGCGCCAGCCCGACATCTCATATTCGCGGATCGGCGAATTGGCGGTCCGCATCACCACGGTCTGGTCCCCCCGCTGCACCGGACGGCCGTCGAGGGCCAGCAGGAGCTGCGGCAGGCCCGGCGCGATGAGGTCGATCAGGCGCGCCTGGAGGGCCTCCTCGGCCGAGAAGGACCGGCTTTCGACCACCGCCGCCTGGGCCAGCTCCTGGTTGCGGCCATAACGCGAGGCGAGCGACCGGATGTAGGCCGCGGCGTCCTCCTCGGCCTTCTTGCCGAGCACCCCCTCGATGGTCTCGCCCTGGCCGCCGACCGGATGGGCGGCCCCGGCGTTGGTGCTCGGCGCCATCACCGCCACGTCGGCGGCCATCAGGATGAAGAACCCGGCCGAGGCGGCCTGCGAGCCGCTGGGCGAGACGTAGACGACGACCGGGGTGCGCGCCGCGAGGATCGACTGGGTGATCTCGCGGGTCGAGGTGAGGAGCCCGCCGGGGGTGTCCAGCTCGATGATCAGCGCCGCCGCCCGGGCCTTGTCCGCCTCCTCGACCGCGTCGGCGAGGAAATCGGCCAGGACGGGATGGACGATCGAGTGGACCCGGACGTGAAGCACCTCGCGGGCTTCGGCCGTAGCGGGCCGGGCCGGCGCCGGGCTGGCGGGCTGGGCGGCGGCGAGGACGGTGCCCGCGACCCCGGCCACGAACAGCAAGGCCGGGATCGACAGGGCGATCGCTTTACGGGTCCGGGAAGAGCGGGTTCGGGAAGAGAATATTGGGTTGCGCATAGGCGTCCAGCGAAATTATACAAGGTGAGGCCGTGCCGCTCTCGTCCGCCATCCCCTTTTTTACGTATCCGGCCTACGAAACGCTCACCTCCCGCGTCGCCTCGGGCAGGCAGTGGGTGTCGTCGCAGAGCTGGTAGGTGATCCGCAGGCAGGCCTCCGGCCCCATCTCCCCGATCTCCCCGCGGATCTCGACCCGCCCCTCGTAGACCGCGAGCGGCGCTTGCGCGAAGTCGGGCTTGAGCTCATCCCCTTCCGGGTAACGGACCTCGCGCAGGGCCGCCCCCTCGGCCGCGACCGCCGTGGGCACCAGGTAGGCCTCCGACGCCGGGTTCGCCTGGATGTGCCAGCCGGGCTCGATCTCCAGGATCAGCCGGAACGGGCGCCAGCTCGCGCCGGGCTCCTTCGGCCCGCTCAGATCCAGATGAACCGAGACCAGCCGCTCCGCCTCCAGCTCCAGCTTGCGGACCCCGGCGGCTTCGGCGCTGCGCTCCCACACCACCCGCTCCTCCGGATCGAGCACCGGCGCCGCCTCCGGCTCGTCCGCCGCCGCCGCGGTCGTCGTCCGGTGGTAGCGCCGGACGGCGATCGCCATCATCCGCACCCCGTCCGGATACCCCTCGACCAGCGGCGCGAACGCCTGCAGGACGTAGCGGGCCTCGCCGCGCCACATCAGGTCTCCGGTGCGCTCGGCCAGGTCGAGCAGGTTGAGGGCCGCGACCGCGTTGGCCGACGGGGTGGCGCCGTCAAATGGGTCCTTGCTGCGGAACAGGACGTCCGGGCTGGCGCCCGCCACGAAAAAGCCCCCCTCGGGGTCGCGCAGGCGCTCGATCTGCTCCTCGGTGAGATCGATGGCGGAGCGCAGCCACCCCTCTTCGCCGGTGGCGTGGTGGAGGGCCAGGAGGCCGCGCACCAGGAAGACGTAATCCGACAGATAGGCCGGGATCTTGCCGTGGCCGGCCCGCCAGGAGTGCAGCAAGGGGCCGCCGGCCGGGCGCATCCGCTCCAGGACGAAGCGCGCCGCCGTGGCCGCCCGCTCGACCAGCAGCGGCTCGCCGAGCTCCTCGCCGGCCACGGCCAGGCCGGTGATGACCATGCCGTTCCAGTCCGCCAGGATCTTGTCGTCGGTGAGCGGCCGGTCGCGCCGGAAGCGGGCGGCGAGGAGCCGGTTCTCGGCCGACCGCAGCTCGCGCGCCAGCTCCTCTTCCGGGATCTGCCGGCGCCGGGCCTGGTCGGCCAGGGCCTCCGGCAGGTGGAGGACGTAGGCGGTCTTCTCGAAGAAAGGATCCCGGTCGAAGCCCAGGAGCGGCGCCAGGAAGGTGGCCTCCTCCTCGCCGAGGGCGGCGTCCAGCTCCTCGCGGGTCCAGACGTAATAGGCCCCCTCGTGGCCGTGGGTCTCGGCGTCGATCGCGCTCCAGAACGCCCCCTCGGGCGAGGTCATCTCGCGCTCCAGCCAGGCCGCGGTCTCGCGCACGATGCGGGCGGCCTGCGGATCGCCGGTGCGGGCATGCTCGCGGGCGTACAGCTCCAGCAGAAAGCCGTTGTCGTAGAGCATCTTCTCGAAATGCGGGATCTTCCACTCGCGGTCCGTGGCGTAGCGGTGGAAGCCGCCGCCGAGCTGGTCGTAGATGCCGCCGCGGGCCATCTGGTCGAGGGTCGCGGCGAGCATCTCGCCGGCCTCGGCGCGCTCCCCGGCCATCTCCTGGCAGAGGAAGAGGTTCGACGGGGTCGGGAACTTGGGGGAGCCGCCGAAGCCGCCGTGCTCGCGGTCGAAGCGGCGCATGAGCAGGAAAAGGGCGCGGTCGCCGGCATCCGCGCCGGGCGGCTCGGTCGCCGGCTCGGCCCGCTCCTCCAGGGAGTGCCGCATGGCCGCGGCCATCTCCTCGGCATGCTCCTCGATATCCGCTCGCCGGGTCTTCCAGGCGTTGGCCAGGTTGCCCAGCACGACGCCGAAGCCATCCAGGCCGTGGCGGCTCTCCGGCGGGAAATAGGTGCCGGCATAAAAGGGCTTGAGGTCCGGCGTCAGAAAGACCGAATTCGGCCATCCCCCCTGCCGGTTGAGGATCTGGGTGGCCGTCATGTAGATCTCGTCGAGGTCCGGGCGCTCCTCGCGGTCCAGCTTGATGTTCACGAAATCGCGGTTCATGCGCTCCGCGATCGACGGAGAAGAAAACGACTCCCGCTCCATGACGTGGCACCAGTAGCAGGTCGAGTAGCCGACCGACAGGAAGATCGGCTTGTCCTCCCGCCGCGCCTTCTCGAGCGCCTCCTCCCCCCAGGGGTACCAATCGACCGGATTGTATTGATGGAGCAGCAGATAGGGGCTGCTCTCGCCGGCCAGACGGTTCGCCCGGCCCTTCGCGTGGTCACTCATGGGATGCTCCTTGCATAAGCGTCTGGCGACCTGGCGGGAGCGTTTCCCCGTCCGGCCGCTTGCAGCAGGAAAAAGAATGGATGCGGAAGCCATGCCCGCCGTCCCTCTCGCACCAGCCTCCTTGGCAGACCGATTCTAACGGCAGCCTCTCGGATTCGACCGGATCGGGGCGAATCACAATCGGGTCGCCTGGTTTACTATTCCGGCTGCAGGAAGGCTGTTTGGATCTGTCAACCGCATGGAAAGAAGGAGGTTCTCCCCGTGAAGAGAAGCACCGCCCTCGTCCCCGGCTCGGTTCTGGCCGCCGTCCTGGCCCTCGCCGGTCCGGCCACCAGCCAGACACCGAGCCCCCAGCCGAACCCCACTCCGCCATCGGAGCAGGGGACTCAACAGCAGGGCCAGTCCGGCCAGCAGCAACCGATGCAGAACCAGGGGCAAAGCCAGGGGATGCAGAATCAGGGGCAGAACCAGGGCACCCAGCAGGGCACCCAGAGCCAGGGCACCGCCCAGGGGTCGGCCAACGCCGATCCGCGCGCCGTCGAAGTCGCCAACCGGGTCCTCGGAACCCTCGGCGGCAAGCAGGCCTGGGACTCGGCCCACTTCTTCCGCTTCACCTTCGCCGGCCGTCGCCGGCACTACTGGGACAAGTGGACCGGCCGCCATCGGCTCGAAGGCCAGACCGCCCAGGGCCAGACCTTCGTGGTGCTGTCCAACCTCAACACGAAGGAAGGGCAGGCCTTTCTCGACGGCCAGCCGGCTCCGGCCAACCTGGCCCCGGAGATGATCAAGGGCGCCTATGCCGCCTGGGTGAACGACACCTACTGGCTGCTGATGCCCTACAAGCTCCAGGACCCCGGCGTGAACCTGGGCTACCAGGGCACCGAAACCATCGACGGACAGAGCTATGACGTGCTGACGCTGTCGTTCAAGGGAGTGGGCATGACCCCGGGCGACCGCTACTGGGTCTACGTCAACAAGCAGTCGAGCCTGGTGGACCGCTGGGGCTATGTGCTCCAGAACCAGCCGGCCGATTCTCCGCAGACCCAGTGGCTCTGGCAGGGCTGGACGGCGACCGGACCGATCCTCCTGGCGCCGAAGCGGACCCAGGTCGGCGGCGAGGCCGCCACCATCGAGTTCACCGACCTGGCGGTCCTCGACACCCTGCCGGACACGATCTTCACCTCGCCGGCGGTGCCCGGAGCCACGGGCGACGCGCAACCGGCGAGCCCCGGCTCTCCGGGAGGCCGTTGAAGCCGCCCTCGGACCCCGAGGCGCAGCCTTCCCCGGGCGCGGAGGTGGCTTCGACCGGCCGCCTCCGCGCCATCTGGATCAAGCGTTCGAAACGTGGGCCCATGGACCCGCGCCCGCAGGCCACCCTGGTCGCCGGGCGGGGCCTCGCCGGCAACGCCAACCAGGGGGGCCGCCGCCAGGTGACCCTCCTCGAAGCCGAGCGCTGGGCCGACGCCCTGTCCGAACTCGGCGCCGAAATCGACCCTTCCCGCCGCCGCGCCAACCTGCTGATCTCGGGCCTCCGCCTGGAGCGCACCCGGGGCCGGATCCTCCGCGTCGGTCCCTGCCGTCTCCGCATCTTCACCGAGACCACCCCCTGCGAACGCATGGACGAGGTCTACCCCGGCCTGCGAAAAGCCCTCCGCCCCGAATGGCGCGGCGGCGCCTGCGCCGAGGTGCTGGAGGGCGGCGAGATTGCGGTAGGGGATGAGGTGCGGTGGGAGGGGGAGGGGGAAGAGGCGGCGCCGAAGGCGCAGATTGCGTTGCCGTTCGGCGACTGACCGATCAGAGCCTCACGCACTGCCACTTTATCTGTTTTTATTCCCGCCCCAGATGAACTGACAAACAACGTAACTCTTGTATCCTCACTCCTTCGCTCTCTGGATGGCCAGGCCGGCCATTCTCCAATCCCGCACTGAAACCAGAGAAAAGAAGGAAGCTCGATGGATCAACCGCTGACCCCCAGGGCCACGGCGGCGGTTACTCTGTGCCGAACCCTATCGAGTAACCATCGCACCGTTCTTCGGCCGGGGTCGCCATGTATACTGGTTGCCTCGCTCGCCGTTGGGTGAGGCATCAGCGCGTTGGGCGCCAGCATCGAATCAACTGCCCACCAGGAGAACCTATGCCCAAGCATCTGCTGCAAGCATCCGTCTTCGCCGTCCTACTCACTACAATCTCTACCTCTACGGCGTTTGCCTGCTCGCAAGGCGGCCAGTGCACCGGTCTCGGTGCCTGCAACTTCACCCAGTACCTCTACAACATTGAGTTCGATGAGGGATGCGCCTGGAGCTACTCCGGCGCGACCAGCGTGACG
>DATAHG010000633.1:0-3173 GCA_036263295.1 Thermoanaerobaculia bacterium
CGACACCGGCGTGGCGTCGCGGCCGAGGTGGCGCACGTCCTCGTCGTTCAGGAAGACGTTGACGAAGCTCCGCAGGGTGCCGTCGTCGGTATAGAGATGGCGCTGCAAGGCGGGGTGGCGCGCGGTCAGGGCCTTGAGGACCTCGCCGACCGTGGCGCCGTCCACCTCGACTTCGCCCGCGTCGCTGGTAAACCGCCGCAAAGGCGTCGGAATCAGGATCTTGATGCCCATCAGACAGCCTCCTTTTCCAGGGAGGAGTAGGGGGAGCGGCCGGGGCCCTGCTCCACCGCCTCTTCCTCATAACGGTCGCGGTCGTCGTTGAGACGCCAGCTCCGCGTCTCGGCCACCTTGCCGCCCTGGACGGACACGATGAGATAGCTCAGCCCCGGCCAGGCGTGCTCGCGGTCGAAGTCGCTCGGCCGCGCCGGATGGTCGGGGTGCGAATGGTAGTAGCCGACGATGTCCAGCCCCAGGTTCCCGGCCTCCTTGTGGGCCGCGAGGACCGTCTCGGGGCTGATCAGGAACCGGTTGTGCCGGCTGTCCTGCCGCTCGTTGCCGACCGAGAGCACCCGCTCCACGAAGGTGGTGCCCTCCGCCGACGACCGGCCGATGAGGACGCCGCAACACTCCTCGGGGTAGCTCATCGAGGCGTGCCGGTCGATGGTCAGCATGTGGCGGGGCAGGATGACGAGGCGGTTCATTCTTCGGTTTCCTCCCAGAAGCGCTCGGACAGATACTTGTCCGCGTTGTCACAAAGCACGGTGACAACGGTGCCGTTTTGCAATCCGGACGCCACTTCCAAGGCCGCCGCGACGTTGCCCGCGGCGGAGATGCCGACCAGCAGACCGGCCTCCCGGCCGAGCCGGCGCGCCATGGCGTATGCCTTCTCGGTCGGCAGCTCTCTCGCCTCGTCGGCGAGGGCCGGATCGTAGATCGGCGGCACGATGGCCGAGGCCATGTGCTTCATCCCTTCCAGCCCATGGAAGGGCGAGTCCGGCTCGACGGAAATCAGCCGGATTCGCGGGTCTTTCTCGCGCAGAAAGCGGCCTACACCCATGAAGGTGCCGCTGGTGCCGAGGCCGGTGACGAAGGCGGAGACGGCCCCGCCGGTCTGCTCCCAGATCTCCGGGCCGGTGGTGCGGTAGTGCGCCCGCCAGTTCTCGGGATTGCCGTACTGGTCCAGGTAGGCGTAGCGGTCCGGCTCCGCGGCCGCCAGCCGCCGCGCCTCCAGGATGGCGCCGTCGCTGCCGGCGAGCGGATCCGTCAAGTGTAAAACCGCACCATAGGCACGCAAGATTTTCTTTCTTTCCGGGCTGGCGTTCTCCGGCAGGCAGAGCGTCACCGGGATGCCGAGCGCCGAGCCGAGCAGGGCGTAGGCGATGCCGGTGTTGCCGGAAGTGGCGTCCAGAATGGCCTTCCCTCCGTCAAAACGGCCGTGCCGCAGCGCGTCGGCGACCATGGCGAGGGCCGGCCGGTCCTTGACCGAGCCCCCCGGGTTGGCGAACTCCGCCTTGGCGAGCAGCCGGACGCCGGGACACCCCGCCCGGGCCGTCAGCTCCGACAGGTCGAGCAGCGGGGTGTTGCCGATCAGCTCGAGGACGCGGCGCGGGCCGGCCGCGTTCGAGGCGGCGGAAGAGGGGAGCTCGTCGAGAGCGAGGGCGTTCATGGGCTCAATCCAATCTCCATCTACAGGTGTCTATTGTAAAGGTGATCGAGTCACTCACGATTCCCGACTGGCGTCAGGTCCGATATTCTTCCCTCATGAACGACCAGCCCCACACCGGCCCGGACCGGGTGCCACCCGGCCAGTACGTCACCGAGAAGTGGCCCGTCCTGACCTATGGCGAGACGCCGCGGATCCGCCCCGAGGCGTGGTCGATCCGGGTCTTCGGCCTCGCCGAGGAGAAGACCTGGACCTGGGAGCAGTTCCAGGCTCTGCCGCGGGTCCGGATCACGGCGGACTTCCATTGCGTGACCCGCTTCTCCACCCTCGACAACACCTGGGAGGGGGTTGCCACCCGCGAGCTGCTGCGCGGCCTGGCGGTCGATCCCGAGGCGTCGCACGTGATGGCCCACTGCTACGGCGGTTACACCACCAACCTGCCCCTGGAGGATTTCCTCTCCGAATACTCCGTGCTCGCCGACACCCACGGCGGCCAGCCGCTCGCGGTGGACCACGGCGGGCCGGTGCGGCTGGTGGTCCCCCATCTCTATGCCTGGAAGAGCGCCAAGTGGGTGAACGGCATCGAGCTGCTGCCGGCGGACGAGCGCGGGTTCTGGGAGGAGAACGGCTACCACACCTACGGCGACCCCTGGAAGGAGGAGCGCTTCAGCTCCCAGGAGACCCGCGAGGCCTACCAGGTGAGGCGGCGGGCCAAGGAGCTGGGGCTGGTTCCAGGGAAGTCCTAACGGATCGGGATGACGATCGAGGCGATCACCGACAGCAGGGTCAGCACTAAGCAGGTCACCGCCAGGACGCGGTGACCGGGGCGCTCTTCCCGCCGCGGATCGAGCCAGAAGGATCCGAGGTAGCCTCCCGCGAAGCCGCCCGCGTGGGCCCAGTTGTCCACTCCGCCGAACACGAAGCCGAAGACGAAGAGGACCAGGGCGTAGGTCCACCCTTCGCGCCCGACGGTCGAGCTGCCGGTCCGGCGCCCGTAGCCCACCAGGGCGCCGAACAGGCCGAAGACGGGTGCCGAGGCGCCGACCGTGAAGTGGTACGGGTTGTAGAACAGGAAGGTGTTGGCCACGCTGCTCAGCAGGAACCCGGTGATCGAGGAGAACGTGTAGAGGATCACCATGCGCCCGGAGCCGTAGAGCCCGGCGGTCTGCGGCGCGAGTTGGCGGATCCACAGGGAGTTGAACAGGATGTGGAGCAGCCCGGCGTGCAGCCAGCCGGCCGAGAGGAGCGTCCACCAGCGTCCCATGCCGAAGACGGGGGCGCCGCCGCTGGCGCCGAAGCGCAGCAGGACCTCGCCGCTCGGAGCCAGGAAATTCATCCCGCTCCCCTGCACAGTGCCGGTCGCCACCAGGGTCGCCAGGTAAAGCAGGAGGGTGCCGCCGATCACCGCCTGCTCGAACGCGAAGTTGGCGCCGAAACGGTTGAAGGCGGAGGCGAACCCAAACATGCCGGGGTTCTTGCGGCCACAGTTGTAGCAGACCTCGTCGGAGAC
>DATAHG010000634.1:0-3553 GCA_036263295.1 Thermoanaerobaculia bacterium
GTCGCCTTGAGCAGCTCGACGTTGTCCGGAAAGAGGGTCTTCTTGTCGCCGATCACTTCGAGCTTGACCCAGTTCCAGCCGCCCAGCTCGCGGGCCAGGCGGGCGGTGCGGATGGCCTCGTCGGCGGTGTAGCAGCCGGCGGTGTTCGGCAGCAGGAGGTAGCGGTCCGGGTCCACCGCGTCGAGAAGGGAGGTGCCCTTCGCGTGGTCGTCCAGGTTCACCCGCCGCAGCGCCACCGTGACCACCTCGGTGCCCGAGATTTCCAGGGCCCGCTTCATCACGTCGAAGTCCGGATATTTGCCGGTCCCCAGCAGCAGGCGGGACTTGAAGGTCCGGCCGGCGATGACGAGGGGCTCGACGCCCGGGTCCGTTCCGGGCTGGGAGGCCCGGGTCGCTTCGACTTCAGGGGTGGTCACGGCTGTCGTCATCAATACTTCCTTTTGCGTCAGGCCTCGGTCAGGAGGGCGACCCTCTCCTCGCGCGGCACGAATTCGATCTGGCGGTTCTTTTCATCCACGAAGATCAGGGCCGGCTTGTGGCCGCGCACCACGTCTTCCTGGTAGGCAGCATAACTCGCGATGATCACGATGTCGCCGGGGCTCACCTTGTGGGCGGCGGCGCCGTTGAGCACGATCTCGCCGGCTCCCGGCGTCCCCTCGATGGCGTAGGTCGCGAAGCGCTCGCCGTTGGTCACGTTGTAGATCTCGACCTTTTCGAACGGCACGATGTCGGCCGCTTCCAGGAGCAGCGGATCGATGGTGATCGAGCCCTGGTAGTGGAGGTTGGCATCCGTCACCGTCGCGCGGTGGATCTTCGACTTGAGTAGCGTACGCTGCATGACTTCCTCGTGCTCCGGGGCCGGGGTCAGCTCCCGACGTCCAGATGGAAATTGTCGATCAGCCGTGTCCCGCCGATTCTCACGGCCATCGGGAGCACGATCCGTCCGGTCAAATGTTCGACGGGCTGGAAGGTCCCGGCATCGACGGCCTCGGCGTACTCGACGCGCGCCAAAGGCTCCGACTCCAAAACCTCTCGCATCCGCCGGCGAATTTCGTCCCCCCGCCGTTCGCCCGCCTCGATGGCCTGGCGCGCCGCCTGGAGGGCCCGGTACAGCACCCCGGCGGCCTGGCGTTCGGCCGGGGAGAGGTAAACGTTGCGGGACGACTTCGCCAGCCCGTCGGCTTCCCGCACCGTGGGTCCCGGGACGATCTCGACCGGGAGGTGGAGGTCCCGCACCAGGCGCCGCACCACGGCGAGCTGTTGCGCGTCCTTCTCCCCGAAGACCGCGACGTCGGGCTGCACCAGGTTGAGCAGCCCGCAGACCACGGTGGCCACGCCTCGGAAGTGGCCGGGCCGGCAGGCCCCCTCCAGCCCTTCGGCGGGACCGCCCAGGTCCACGAAGGCCGCGTGACCTTCGGGGTAGACGGTCGTCACCTCGGGCTGGAAGAGCAGGTCGCATCCGGCCCCTTCCAGCAGGCGGGCGTCTTCCTCGAGCTGCCGCGGGTAGCGCGCGAAGTCTTCGTTCGGCCCGAACTGCGTCGGGTTCACGAAGACCGACGACACCACCCGGCCGGCACCGGCCCGTTCCCGGGCGAGACGGATCAACGACAGGTGCCCCGCGTGGAGCGCCCCCATGGTCGGCACGAACCCGATCCGCTCCCCGGCCGCCCGCCAGCGCGAGATCTCGCGGCGGAGGTCTTTCTCCTCCCGAATACGCAGCATGAGACTGGAGCCCGCGGCTACCCGTAGAGCTTCTTGAGCGTCTCTTCGGACGGCCGCACGGTCCCGCCGTAGCTCTCTTCCGGACGCGGGAACGCGCCGGAGCGTACGTCGTCGGCGAACTGCGCGATCGCCTCCCGCGAGAGCTTGCCGAGCTCGGCGTAGCGCCGCACGAATCGCGGCGCAATCCGCTCTTCGAGACCCAGCAGATCGTGGTAGACGAGCACCTGCCCGTCGCACTCGGGACCCGCCCCTATACCTATGGTGGGGATCGATAGCTCTTTTGTGACTTCGGCGGCCAAATCCGTGGGCACCGCCTCCAGGACCAGGGAGAAGGCGCCGGCCTGCTCCAGCTCGAGGGCGGCGGTCAGGATGGTCTGGCGGGTGGCCTCGTCGCGCCCCTGGACCTTGAAGCCGCCCAGGCGATGGAGCGATTGCGGCGTGAGGCCGAGGTGGGCCATGACCGGCACCTCGGCGTTGACCATGGCGGCGACCAGCTCGGGGCGGTCGCCCTCGATCTTGACGGCCTGGGCGCCCGCCTCCTTGATGAACCGGAGGGCGTTGCCGACCGCCTGCTCACGGCCCAGGTGGAAGGAGCCGTAGGGCATGTCGGCCACCAGCAGGGGGCGCTTGAGGCCGCGGCGCACCGCCTTGGTGTGGTGGACCATCTCGTCCATGGTCACGGACAGGGTGTCGGCATAGCCGAGCACGACCATGGCCAGGGAGTCGCCCACCAGGACGATGTCCACTCCGGCCGCTTCGGCCGCCCGGGCCTGCGGATAGTCGTACGCGGTGACCATCACCAGGCGCTCGCCTCTCTGCGGCGCGCCGGCGACCCAGGGTACGGTGACGTTCTTTTCGCCCGCCATTTCGGTCTCCTTTGTCGGGGTCCCGCCCTCGCCTTTCATTTCGGCGGTCCGGTGCAGGCCCCAAAATCAGAAAGCCCCTCCGCCTGGTTCGGGACGGAAGGGCTCGGGCGGACGCTCAGCGATCGGGGCGGCCCAGGTCGCAGGTCCGAGGTGTCTGTCCTGATGGGGATCAGACCCTTCCTGCCGGAGGCCGCCCAGGAGCGGGCGCTTCAAGTCTCCGTCTCGGTCCCTGTGCCTGCGGTCTATCCCCAATGGATAGGCGACAGGCTAGTGGGATCCAAGCGGCTGAAAGTACTCGGTCCCCCGGACGGGCTTCTCGAGCCGGTGGAGCAGCTCTTCGAAGTCCTCGGGCCGCTGCGGGAAGTTCAGGTGTCGGGTGTCGACCACCAGCAGCGGGGACCGCTCGTAGTAATGATAGTAGTGGTTGTAGGCGTCGATCAACTCCGCGAGGTATTCCTGCGAGATCGATTTCTCGAAGCTGCGGGCGCGCTTGCGGATGCGCTCCATGCAGGTATCGACGTCGGCCACCAGATGGATCACCAGGTCCGGCACCGGGATCTGCGGCTCCAGCAGGGCGAAGAGCTTGTCGAACAGCATCAGCTCGTCGTCCGACAGGTTCAGGTAGGCGAAGATCCGGTTCTTCTGGAAGGTGTAGTCGGCGACCAGCAGCTTGTCGAACAGGCCGCGCTGGCCGATCTCCTGCTGCTGCTTGTAGCGCGACAGCAGGAAGTACAGCTCGGTCTGAAAGGCCGCGCCGGGGCGGTCCTGGTAGAAGTCCGGGAGGAACGGGTTGTTCACGTCCTCCAGGATCTTCACCCCTTCATACCGCTGGGTGAGCATCTCCACCAGGGTGGTCTTGCCCACCCCGATGGGCCCGTCCACCGCGATGTAGTGGAAACCGAGGGAGTCGGTCTTCACACCGCGACGGCTTCAGGCGGGGCCGGTGCCGGAGAGATCGGGTTGTA
>DATAHG010000635.1:0-4427 GCA_036263295.1 Thermoanaerobaculia bacterium
TCGATCTCTCCGATACCTGGATCTCGGGAGCCTGGCGAGACCTGCGGGCCAAGCTGGGCGACGTTCAAGAATCGAAAGGCCCTTTCTGGCGACGCTGGATGCGCTGGTTTTCAGCGATCCCTCGTCCGGCTTACGCATTGAGCACAGGATTGATGTTCTTTCTGCTGGTTGGCGGCACGGCTCAGATCAGCTCATTGCGTCATGAACTGGCTCGTCCTGTTGGAGAGCTGGCCGGCGTCCGGATCAGTCCGGAAAGCAGGACACGCAGCGCGGAGGAGGCGCCACCCACGCATTTCCAGGAAGTCAGGTTCGCAGCGGGGGTGAACAAGCTGCGCCTGGGACTACGCCTGATCCAGACGGATGAGCGAGATTACCGAAAGATTCAGGCCAACTTCTACAAGGGTGAGAAGACCCTCTGGAGCATCCCCGTCAGCCGTGATGAGGACGGCCTGGCTTATGTGGAGATCTCGCGCTGGACCCTGGAGCCCGGGCAGTATGAGATCCGGTTGATCGGATCTCATACCAAGGGGCATGATACGGAGGAGGTCTATCCCATCCAGATCGTCCACCTCTAAGCTTTCCCTTCCTCCTATTCCGTCCATCCGATAACATTCAGTCACCGAATTTCTTCGCTGTCGTCCTTCTTTTCTCGTCGGGCTTTGAGGTGAGGCGCTTCCCGGGCTCCAGCCCGGGTTGGGATCTGTCTGCTCTTCTGGAGAGGAGAGAGGATGCCGCAGCCTTCGAAGCGCCTTCTGCTCGGCGTGGCGATGACGCTGGTCACTGCTGCCATGGGTCTATCGACTCGTTCTCAGGAAGCCGGCCCGACCGTGCCCCTGCCGCCGCCCCCTTTCGCTCCGGTCAAGGCCGAGCCAGCCCGGATTCCCAAGCAGGGAATCGAGCGGAGCCTGGCCGGAGGAGGCGTCCACTCCTATCAGATCGAGCTGCCCGCGAATGCCTTCCTTCACGTCACCGCCGAGCAGGACAGGATCGACGTGGCGCTCCGGCTCTCCGATCCCGAAGGCACCGAGGTTCTGGAGGTGGACAGCCCGACCGGTGGGCAGGGGCCAGAGAACCTTTACTTCGTCGCCGAGAAAGCGGGGGAGTATCGGTTGGAAGTCCGCGCCTCGGACATCAAGGCTTCGGAGGGCCAGTACGCCCTGCGGATCGCATCCCTGCGGCCGGCGGAGGACTCCGACCGCCGGCGGGCCGAGGCCGAGATGGAGTTCCACCGCGCCCGGACCCGGCGCCAGAGCGATCCGGAGGCCGCGCGGGTTGGCTTTCGAGAGGCCGCACGCCTCTTCGCGGCCTTGGGAGACCGCAAGCGGCAGGGGGACTCCCTTTTCCAACTCGCCAAGCTCACAACCGATCCGGTGGGCTCCCTGGGTCTGGTGGAACAGGCCTGGACGCTTTCCAGGGAGGCGGGCGACCGCTACGGCGAGTTGGCCTCCTCGAACGAGCTGGTGCGCCGTCTGGAAGGGGCCGGTGCCGATCTGGACCGGGCCGCAGAGCTCGGCCGGCGCGCCGTGGAGCTGGCCCAGGCCCTCGGAGACCCCCGCTCCGAAGCGGTCGCCCGCGCCAATCTCGGACAGATCCTCCTGTCCCGTGGCGATGCCTGGGAGGCACTGGCCCAACTCGAGGCGGCGGTCGGGCTCTGGCAGTCGCTGGAGGATCCGGGCGAGGAAGCCTCCACCGAGATACCCACGGCCAATGCCTATGCCGCCCTGGGTAAACCCCGGACGGGAGTGAAGTACCTCGATCGTGCCCTGAGCATTCTGCCCGTGGATGACAGACAGAGACGCGCCGCCGCTCTGACCAAGAAGGGTGATCTGCTCTCCCAGTTGGGAGAGCCCGAGGCGGCCCGGACGGCGCTCCGGCAGGCCCTGCACCTGCGGAGCCCCGACGATCTGAACGGACAGGCCAATACCCGCCTGAGCCTGGGCGCCCTGGCCTATCGTCAGGGCCGATTCCGCGAGGCCGTGGAGGAGTATGAGAAGGCCGCTCCGGTCTTCGAGACGGGCAGAGACCCTCGCAAACGGCTGGCCCTGCGGATCAACCAGGGTTGGGCCCATGCCGGCCTGAGAGATTTCGATCGTGCCACGGCCCTCCTGCGCTCCGCCTTGGAGGAGGCCCGCCGGCACGGCATCCGGCCGGCCGAGGCGAGCGCTCTCTTCGGGCTCGCCTGGATCGGGCGGCGCCAGGACCGTGAAGAGGAAGCCCTCCGACAGGCCGAGGCCGCCCTGAATCTGATCGAGTCGATGCGCAACGCCGAGCGCCGGGATCTGCGCGCCTCCTATCTCGCCGCCAATCTCGACCCCTACGATTTCCTGATCGACTTCTGGATGGAGCGCCACCGGCGCGAGCCCCGGGCTCGCTACGACCTCCAGGCGCTCGCCGTCTCCGAGCGCTCCCGGGGACGCAGTCTCCTCGACGAGCTGGACACGGGCAGCGCTCAGCCTCTTCCTCTCGAAACGATCCAGCGCGTTGCTCTCGCCGACGGCAGCCTCCTGCTGGAGTACCACCTGGGGGAGATCCGCAGTTTCCTCTGGGCCATCGATGCGGTTGGCGTGGCCACCTACGAGCTGCCGCCCCGCGAAGAGATCGAGAAGCTCACCGATCGGGTCCTCGCAGACATGGTCGCCAGCCGTGGCGGAGACGGCGACGAGCGCGACCTCGACGAAAAAGGCCGCGAGTTGAGCCGCATCCTCCTCGGACCCGTTGCCGGTCGCCTTCAAAGCCTGGGAGAGCATCCGCTGCGGATCGCCGCCGACGGCAACCTTCACGCCCTCAGCTTCGCGGCCCTGCCGGATCCGACCGTTCCCGCCTCCCGGCCCTACGAGCCGCTCCTGGTGCGACGGCTGATCATCCATACCCTTTCCGGCTCGGTGCTTGCCGCCCAGAGCCTCTCCCATCGCTGGCGTTCCGAGCCCTATGGCCGACTGGCCTTGATCGGCGACCCGGTCTTCACTCCGGTCGACGAACGGTTGCTCGCTCTTCCCGCCTGGACCGACCGGCCTCCTGGCTTGATCGATCGTTCCAGCCTCGGCTATCGGCGCCTGCCGAATACCCAACTGGAAATCGAGCGGATCCAGGCCCTCGCACCACGTGGGAGTGTCCTGGTCCGGACTGGTTTCGACGCCAACCGCGACTTCGTCCTGCGAGGCGGTCTACGGGGCTTCGACATCCTTCACATTGCCACCCACGCCCGGGTGGATCCCGGGGACGGCGGCCGCGCGGCCCTCGTGCTGTCTCTCTACAACCGCGACGGCCACCGGATCGAAGGTTTCCTGCGCGCCCGCGACATCGACGCCCTGCGCCTCTCCGCCAGATTGATCGTCCTGAGCGCCTGCCAGACCGGCCTGGGGGAGGACCTGCGGGGCGAAGGGCAGGTGGGGCTCGCCCAGAGCTTCCTGGCGGCCGGAGCCGACGACGTGGTGGCCAGCCTCTGGAACGTGCCGGACGACCGCACTTATGAGCTGATGAGCGGCTTTTACGATCGCCTCCTCCGCGAAGGCCTGTCGCCGCCCCAGGCTCTGCGCCAAGCTCAACTCGCCGCCTGGCACGATCCCGAGTACCGGTCTCCCTACTACTGGGCCGGTTTCACGATCCAGGGGCGCGGCGCTCCCGCCACTCCGGGCATGAAGCGAGGAGCGCCGCCTCCAGAGCCGGGCCGCTAAACAAGTCCCGCCGTCGCGTGTCTCCTGGACAGAGAGCGAAAACCGTTCCATTCCCCAGGAGGCCGCGATGGACCAACCGAATTCGAACCCGATCCGCATCGAGCCCGGCAAGCCCAAGGAGCCGCCTGAGGCCGGGAAGGTGAGCACCACCGAGCAGCCCGTGATTGTCTCCAGCCCGCCGCCGCGCGGGATCGACGAGGGAGAAGATCAGGACCAGCAGAGCTGAAGCCGGGGCGCCAGAGCCGGGACAAGGTCGCGTGCCTCTGTGGGAAGTTCTCGGTACCTGGTTTCAGGTCCCGAGACCGGGCGCCGCCTCTGCTTGTTTTGCGAGAAGGTCTCGGGGCGTCGCGATCACCGGCGTTCCGTACTCGGGGTGTCATCAGAACCAAGGAGGCCCATCCATGCCCGAAGCCGAGCCCGCCAAACCCGTCCTGGACCCCGGCAAATGGGCCCTGGTCGTCGGCATCGATCAGTACGCCCACCTGGATGACCGATATCAGCTCGAAGGCTGCGTCAACGACGCCCGGGCCATGGCCCAGATCCTGATCGATCGGTTCGGATTTCCGGCCGAGCAGGTCAATCTCCTGGTGAACGAGCACGCCACCCAGGCGGCCATCCTGGCCGCGATGCGGGATCTCGCCGCCAAAGCGGGGGAGAACGACATCGTGGTCTTCCACTACAGCGGCCACGGATCCCAACGGAAAGACGGGCCGGAAAAGGACGAGGCCGACGAGCTGGACGAGACCATCCTCT
>DATAHG010000636.1:0-11009 GCA_036263295.1 Thermoanaerobaculia bacterium
GCACTTTCGGAACGGGGCTGCGGGGGCGGACGCTCGGGATCTGGGGATACGGAAAGATCGGCAGCCTGGTCGCGGGCTACGGGCGGGCTTTTCAAATGACCGTGCTGGTCTGGGGCCGCGAGGGCTCCCTCACCCGGGCCCATGCGGACGGATACGGGACGGCTCCCGGCCGGGAGGCCCTCTTCGAGCAGTCCGACGTCCTGTCACTCCATCTCAAGCTGGCCCCGGAGACCCGCGGTATCGTGAAGGCGGAAGACCTGGCCCGCATGAAGCCCGAGTCGCTGCTGGTCAACACCAGCCGGGCCGAGCTGATCGAAACCGGCGCCCTGGAAGCGGCCTTGCGCCGGGGTCGCCCCGGCTTCGCCGCCGTGGACGTCTACGAGGAGGAGCCGATCCTCGGCGCCGCGCACCCGCTGCTCCGGCTGGACAACGCGGTCTGCACCCCGCACCTCGGGTATGTGGAGAAGGACAGCTACGAGCTTTACTTCGGGCAGGCTTTCGATCAGGTGGTGGCGTTCGGTGATAGCCTGTTTGCGTGCCAACCGTCCTGAGAGTGCGTGGTTACCGGTTCTTTTTCTTTATGGCCGACCGCTATGAGCCGCCCCACATCCATGTGCAGAGGGGAGAGGAGGCGGCCAAGCTCTGGCTCGATCCGCTCGAGTTCGCCTATGTCGAGGGGTTCCGCCGCCACGAGTGCAACGAGATCGTACGGATCGCCCAAGAGCACCTCGCTCTTCTCCTGCGCTCCTGGCACAATACTTTCGGAGGTCTAGACCAGTGAGCGAGCTGCGAATCCAATCCGTCGCCTTCAGTCCAGGCTCGATGGCGGTCCGCTTCAACGACGACCGGGAATTGGCGGTCCCGCTGGCCTACTTTCCCCGCCTTGCGGGAGCCGGCCCGGCGGATCTGGACCGCTGGTCCCTGATCGGCCGCGGACTGGGGATTCACTGGGAGGAGATCGACGAGGACCTCTCGGTCGAGAACATTCTCACCGCCTACAGCCGCCACCACCAAGCCGCCTACGCGGCGGCCGGCCGGCGCTGACGGTCACCCCTCGTAAAGCTCCACCCCCTCCACTTCCCCGGAGACCAGCGTGCCGGACTCGCCGTTCGCCATGCGGACGACCTCGGTAAGGGCGCCGATGACGGCGGTCTTGCCGGTCTGGCTGGCGAACTCGGCGGCGGCCTCGACCTTCGGGCCCATCGAGCCCCCCGCGAAGGGGAGCTGGCGCAGCGCCTCGGGGGAGGCCCGCCGGATCGCCCTCTGCCGTGGCGTCCCCCAGTCCAGATAGACCGCGTCGGCGTCGGTCGCCATGAGGAAGAGGTCCACCTCCAGCTCCCGGGCGAGGAGGGCGCTGGCGCGGTCCTTGTCCACCACCGCCTCGACGCCGCGGAGCTTGCCGTCCGGGCCGTACAGGGTCGGGATGCCGCCGCCCCCGGCGCAGATCACGATGCAGCCCCGCTCCAGCAGCCACTTGACCGGCCGGATCTCGAAGATCCGCTTCGGCATCGGCGACGGGACCACCCGCCGGAACTGGTCGCCGTCCGGCGCCACCACCCACCCCTTCTCCGCCGCCAGGCGGCGCGCCTCCTCCTCGCTGTAGACCGGACCGATCGGCTTCGTCGGGTTCTGGAAGGCCGGATCGTCGGGATCCACCTCGACCATCGAGAGGACGGTCGCGAAAGGCTGCTCGAAGGGCAGGATGTTGCCCAGCTCCTGCTCCACCAGATAGCCGATCATCCCCTCGGTCTGGGCGCCCAGCACATCCAGGGGGTAGGGATCAACCTGGGTGAAGGCGGCGCCCTGGAGGGCCAGGAGACCGACCTGGGGTCCGTTACCGTGCGAGATGACGAGCTGGTGCTCCCGGGCCAGGGGGGCCACGGCCTGGGCGGCGAGCCGGACGTTCTTTCTCTGGTTCTCGGCGGTCATCGCCTCGCCGCGGCGCAGCAGGGCATTGCCTCCGAGGGCAACAAGAATCCGCATCGTGTCTCCTCGAAAGGCGGCAAGCCTAATCCGCGCGCCGGCCGGAAGCAAGGCGGCCCGGAGGCCCGGCACGCGGTTTGAAGTGATCTGAGATGACCATCCTTCCGGAGGAGAAGACACCCATGCAGACCGCCCACAGCCTCGATATCCGCCACGACCCCCAGTCCCGCAAGTACTACGCGATCGTCGACGGCCAGGAGGCCGTGCTGCAGTACAGCGAAGCCGGTCCCCAGACCCTCAACTACTGGCGCACCTTCGTGCCCGTGCCGCTGCGCGGCAAGGGGATCGCCGACGAGATCGTCCGCCACGCCCTGGAGGACGCTCTCGAAAAGGGCCTCAAGATCGTGCCGTCCTGCTGGTTTGTGGATGTCTATATCCAGCGCCACACCCGCTTCCAGGGGCTGGTCGCCAGCCGCTAGAGCGTACCGCCCTGGCCGGGCGTCCGCCGCCTGCTCGTCTCCCTGCCCCGCGAGTGCCCCCGGGGGCGGCAGGCTCCGCCTTGCTCTATCCCGCCCGCTAACACAGAATAAGCCACGCAGCCCCACAAGGCACGGAGGGTCGTTGATGCTAAGCCTCCGCGGGAAGGGTTGGCTCCCTGTAGTGCTCGCCATCATCTGGCCAGCCCTGCTTCCCGCTTCTGAAGCCGTCGTTCGTATCGCCGATCTGCCGGCCCTGGTCCCCGGCGCGGTCCAGGAGAGCGGCATTGCAGCCGGAGAGTCCCGCTCTTTCCGGCTGGACCTCGCCCCCGGACAGCGCCTCCTGATCCAGGCCGAGCAGAGAGGGGCGGACCTCTCCCTCCGGCTGCTCACGGCGGACGGCCAGGCCGTCGCCGAGGTGGACACCCCGACCGACCGTTACGGCGCGGAGACCCTGCTGGTGCCCGACGACACCCCGGCCGGCGCCTACCGGGTCGAGGTCCGGGCCGGGGCGAGCTCGGCCGGCGCCTATGCGCTCCAGGTCGAGGAGCTTCCCGCCCGCACGCCCGAGGACCGCACCCGCCTGCAGGCCGAACGGCTCCTCACCCTGGCCGGGAACCCAGCCGCCGGGGCCACGCCGGAGGGAGGCAAGGAGGCGCTCGCCCGCCTGCAGCAGGCCGCCGCCCTGTTCGGACAGCTCGGCCGGACCCGCGACCAGGCCCGCGCCCTGTTCTGCGCCGCCAACTTCTCGGCCCTGCTGGGCGACGCCCGTCAGGCGGTGTACCTCTACAGCCGCGCCCTCCCCCTCTGGACCGCGGCCGGGGACCTGCGCCAGCAGGCCGTCATCCTGACCGGCCGGGCCCTCGCCCACTTCCAGCTCGGCGAGTCCGCCGAGGCCCTGGCCGACGGCGAGAAGGCCCTCGCCCTCCAGCGCGCCCTCGGCGACCGCTCCGGCGAGGCCGCCGCCCTCAACAGCCTCTGCCTCCTCCACCACGCCCGCGCCGAGTACACCCAGGCGCTCACCTGCTATCAGGAGGCCCTGCGGCTGTTCGGCGAGGCCGGCAAGCCGGTGGCGCAGGGGGTGGTCCAGAGCAACATCGGCGCCGTCTACGAGCTGAGCGAGCCGCGCCAGGCTCTCGCCGCCTACCAGAAGGCCCTGGAGCTGCTGAGCGGACCGGAGAGCCGCCGCGAGCGCGCCCGCACCCTCAACAACCTCGCCGTGCTCTACGACAACCTGGGGGAGCTGGGGCAGGCCCTCGCCGCCTACGACCAGGCCCTGGCCACCGTGCGCGAGCTGGGCGACCGCTCGTGGGAGGCGCGCATCCTCCAGAATCTCGGCACCACTTACATGCGCGTCGGCGAGGGGGACCGCGCCCGCGCCAACTTCGAGCAGGCGCTGGCCCTGCGCCGGGAGCTGGGGGACCGCCGCGGCGAGGCGAGCACTCTCAACGTCCTCGCGAGCCTCAACCTGCAGGAGTTCGAGCCGGCCGAGGCCATCGCGCTGAGCCAGCGCTCCCTGGAGATCTCCCGCGCGCTGGGAGACCGGCGGGGCGAGGCGGCCTCGCTCGCCATGCTGGGGCGGGCCCAGCAGAAGACGGGCCACCTCGCCGAAGCCGCCGAGACCCTCCGCCAGGCGGCGGAAAAGGCCGCCGCGATCGGCGACCGCCCGGCCCAGGGCCGCGCCCTGCTGGCGCTCGGCCGTCTCAGCTCCGACCGCGGGCAGCTCCAGCCCGCCCTCGCCACCTTGAACGAGGCCCTGGCCCTGCTGCGCGAGGCGGGCGACGCGGTCAGCGAGCCGGAGGCCCTGGTCGGCCTCGCCGAGACCCAGCGCCGCCTCGGCAACCTGCCGGACTCCCGGACCCGCGCCGCCGAGGCCCTGGCCCGCGTCGAGTCGCTGCGCACGGCCCTGGTCAACCCCGACCTGCGGGCCTCCTTCCTGGCCTCCCGCCGCGAGGCCTACGAATTCGAGATCGATCTGCTCATGGAGCTGGACCGCCGGGAGCCCGGCCGCGGCCACGCCCGCGCCGCCCTCGAGGCCAGCGAAAGGGGGCGCTCGCGCTCCCTCCTCGACCTCCTGCGCGAGGCCGGGGCGGACATCCGCGAAGGCGTCGATCCAGCCCTGCGGGAGCGCGAGCGGTCCCTGGTCGAGCGGCTGAACGTCAAGGCCGCTCGCCGGCTCGCCGCCACCGCCGAGACGCCGGAAAAGCGCGCCGCGGCCGAACGCGAGATCCAGGCCCTCCTGGCCGACCTCGACACCGTGCAGGCCGAGATCCGCAAGGGGAGCCCGCGCTACGCCGCCCTCACCCAGCCGCAGCCCCTCCAGCTCTCCGACATCCAGAAGCTCCTGGGACCCGACACCCTGCTCCTGGAGTACGCCCTCGGCGAGGAGCGCAGCTTCCTGTGGGCGGTGGACGCCGCCTCGATCACCGGCTACGAGCTGCCGGCGCGCGCCGTCATCGAGGCGGCGGCCCGCCAGGTCTACGACGATCTGCGCAGCCGTAACGCCGATCCCGAGGCGACCGCCGCCGAGGCCCGCCGCAACGCCGAGCTCTCCCGCGTCCTGCTCGGGCCGGTGGCCGGCCGCCTCGCCGACCGCCGCCTGGTGATCGTGGCGGACGGCGCCCTGTGCTACGTCCCCTTCGCGGCGCTCGCCGAGCCGGTGCCCGGAGCCGGCGGGGCGGCCCCCTCCCCCGGGCCGCTGCTGGCCCGCCATGAGGTGGTCTCCCTCCCCTCGGCGTCGGTGCTCGCCGAGCAGCGCCGCGACACCACGCCCCGCCGCGCCGCGCCGCGGACCCTCGCCATCCTGGCCGACCCGGTGTTCGACGCCCAGGACCCCCGCGTCACCGGGACGCTGCCGGTCGCCACCCAGGCGGCCGGCACCGGCGAGCCGCTGCGCTCCGGCGCCGCCCTCGCCCGGCTGCCCGCCACCCGCCGCGAGGCCGAAACCATCGCCGCCCTGGCTCCCGCCGGGCAGAGCTGGACCGCCCTGGGGTTCGCCGCCAACCGCCCGGCCGTGCTCGGCGGCGCCCTGGCGCCCTACCGGCTGGTCCACTTCGCCACCCACGGCGTGATCGATTCGCGCACCCCGGAGCTGTCCGGCCTGGTGCTCTCCCTGGTGGATGAAAAAGGCCGCCCGGCGCCCGGCTTCCTCAGCCTGGGAGACATCTACAACCTGGAGCTCGCCGCCGACCTCGTCGTGCTCTCGGGCTGCGAGACCGCGCTCGGCCGCGAGATCCGCGGCGAGGGGCTGGTCGGCCTCACCCAGGGCTTCCTCTATGCCGGCGCCCGCCGGGTCATGGCGAGCCTCTGGCGGGTCGAGGACCGCGCCACCTCCGAGCTGATGGGGATCTTCTACCGCGGCCTCCTGCGCGACGGGCTGCGCCCCGCCGCGGCCCTGCGCCAGGCCCAGCTCGCCATCGCCGCCGAGCGGCGCTGGCGTGACCCCTATTTCTGGGCGCCGTTCGTCCTCCAGGGGGACTGGGATTGATCGATCCCCGGGAAGAGGAGCAGACGGACGGCTCGGAGGCGAAGGTCGCCGCCGACCTGGTCCGCCGGGTCCAGAGCGGCGAGGCGCGGGCCGAGACCGAGATGGTCGAGCGTTACAGCCGCGGCCTCCTCTTCTTTCTGCGGCGGACGACCCACGACTTCGCCCTCAGCGAGGACCTCCACCAGGAGACCTTCCGGATCGCCCTGGAGCGCTTGCGCGGCGGTGGCCTCGACGACCCGGAGAAGCTCTCCGGCTTCCTGCTGCGGACCGCCCGCAACCTGTTCCTCGGGCACTACCGCAAACGGACACGGCGCAACGAGATCCAGGAGCCCGAGGAGGCGGTCGAGCCCCCCGCCGGCGGGCCGGGCCAGCTCGACGTGCTGCTGCGCCAGGAGCAGACCGCCGCGGTGCAGCGCCTGATCCAGGAGCTGCCCACCGACCGCGACCGCCAGATCCTCCTGCGCTTCTATGTCGCCGAGGAGGACAAGGAGGCGATCTGCGCCGATCTCGGCCTGTCGAGCCTCCATTTCAACCGCGTGCTCTTCCGCGCGCGGCAGCGCTTCAAGGAGCTTCTGGAAAGCCGGGTGAGATGATGGCCGCCCTGGTGGCACTATGCGGGAAAGGCGCGGGTAGAAATCCGCCCTTGGAGAGGAGCGGGCATGGATCATTCTTACATCGATGAGCACGAGATCGCCGAGCGCTATGTCCTCGGCCGGCTCGCCGCTCAGGACGCCCAGGCGTTCGAGGAGCACTACCTGGGCTGTCCGGAGTGCCTGGACCGTCTCGAAGCCGTCGAAGCGATGCGCCAGGGGCTCCGCCAGGAGGCCGCCCGCCAGGTCGCCGCAGCCGCGGTGCAGCTCGGCGTGCTCGCCCGCCTCTCCCGCCTGGCCCGCTCGCGCACTGGGGCCCTGCTGGTCTCCGCCGCCTTGCTCCTGGCCCTGCTCCCGAGCGGGCTGCTGCTGCGCCGGGTCGGCGAGCTCCACCAGGAGCTCGGCCGCAGCCGCGCCGAGCTGGCCGCCCGGCAAGCGGACCGCGGCGCCGCCGCCTCCCTCGAATCCCGGATCGCCGAGTCCGAGCGGGCCCGCCAGACCCTCGAGACCGAGCGCTCCGCCGCCCGCCAGGCACTCGAAGACGAACGCCGCCAGCGCCAGGAGCTGGGCCGCGAGCTGGAAGCGTTGCGCCAGCCCCAGGCCAACACCCCGGTCGTGCCGATCGGCCTGGAGCGCTCCGCCCCGGGCGCCGCCGGCGAGCCGACCGTGCGGATCCAGCTCCCGTCGAGCCCCGGCTGGGTCGTCGTCTCCCTGGAGCTGGCCGATCCGCTCTATCCGCGCTA
Source organism: Thermoanaerobaculia bacterium (assembly GCA_036263295.1). Lineage (GTDB taxonomy): Bacteria > Acidobacteriota > Thermoanaerobaculia > Multivoradales > UBA5704 > DATAHG01. The sequence continues at coordinate 7,220 of DATAHG010000636.1, forward strand.
TCGTGCCACCCTGCTCGGACCGGGCGGCCGGCAGCTCTGGCAAGGCACGGACCTGCGGCCCGATGCCCAGGGCACCCTCAACCTGCTCCTGCCGACGACCCTGCTCGCCCCCGGCGACGCGGCGGTGCGGATCGAAGGCGTTCCAGACCGCGGCCGGTCCGTCCCGGTCGGCGACTTCTCCTTCCGGGCGGTCCGGGGACGTTAGAAAGCCGATCCATTTCGATCCATTCCGAAAGATTCGATCCAAGGAGGGCGCCGTGGCAGACAATCAAGACACCGACTGGAAGATCTTCGACACCGACAACGCCCGGGCTTTTCCCCAGGGCACGATCCAGAAGCTCAAGAAGAATCCCAACAAGGAGGGCTCCCATGAGCTGAAGTGGAAAGCCGGCACCGTCGACTGCACGTTCACCGAGCTCTTTTCCGATCCGTCCGATCCCAATATCCTGAGCAATCCCAACACCCGGGGCTTCTACGGCAAGCTCGAGGGGATCTACAACGTGAAAGTCGTGATCAGCCCGGACGGGCAGACGGAAAAGGCGACGTTCGCCGGCACCAGCGAGGCAAAAATGAAATTCGGCAACACGCCGGGGCCGCTGGTGGGGCAGTGGGGAGCGGAGACCCCGCCGCCGCCCGGTCTGGGGTCGCCGAGCCGAGGCGGCGGTTCCGTCGCGGTCGACAACGACCGCTGAATAACCTTTCGTTCGTACCCTCCTCCTCCCAATGGCACCCGGGTTGCAGCCCGATCCCTCCGGGGATCGGGCCCCGCGCCGCTTGCAAAGGGGGTACAACATGAATACGGCGCTTCTCCGGAGAGACCCGCAGGCCAGGTCGATCGATTCGGTCCTGGCCGTGGCGCCGGACGTCTTCTGCGTCCAGCTCTCCCTCGTCAATGCCTACCTCTACGGCACGCCGCGCGCCGGGGACCGCCAGTGGGCCCTGATCGACACCGGCCTGCCGACTTCGGGCAAGCGCATCATCGAGGCGGCCGCCGAGCGCTTCGGTGAAGATGCCCGCCCCGCGGCCATCCTGCTGACCCATGGCCACTTCGACCACCGCGGAGCGGTGCGGCAGCTCGCCGATCTGTGGGACGCTCCGGTCTACGCCCACCACCTGGAGCTACCCTACCTGACCGGACGATCGGATTATCCACCGCCGGATCCCACCGTCGGCGGCGGCGCCATGGCGCGGCTTTCTCCCCTCTATCCGCGGCGGGCCATCGATCTCGGCGATCGCATCCAGGCCCTGCCGGAAGACGGCGGCGTCCCTGGCATGCCCGGCTGGCGGTGGATCCACACCCCGGGGCACACCCCCGGCCACGTCTCCTTCTTCCGCGACCAGGACCGCGTCCTGATCGCCGGCGACGCCTTCGTCACCCAGCGCCAGGAGTCCGCCCTCGCCGTCCTCCAGCGCTGGCCCGAGGTCAGCCGGCCGCCGGCCTACTTCACACCCGACTGGAACGCGGCCCAACGCTCGGTCGAAGAGCTCGCCGCCCTGCGCCCCTCGGTCGCCGCGACCGGCCATGGGATCCCCCTCCATGGGGAATGGATGCGGCGCCAGCTCGAAGACCTCGCCGAGCACTTCGAGCTGGAGATCCCGCGCGACGGCCGCTACGGCCGCCAGCCCGCCCTGGCCGACGACAACGGCGTCCTCGCCCTGCCGCCGCCGGTCTCGAAGGGCCTGCCCGCCGCCCTGCTCCTCGCGACCGGCCTCCTGGCGCTCACCGGCGTCGCCCTGATGCGCCGCCGCCGGGCTCTCCAGACCGCCTGGTGAGCCTCCGGCGCGCCGGACTGAAAGGCGGAGCCTTCCCGGGCTCCGCCTTTCGCCGCGCCAAGTGAGATAAAGCGGCCGTTCCCGGCACTACCTGGGTGAACCTGCTCAATTCATCCCAGCCGGCCCCCGCCGGGAAGGAGGCACGATGCCCACGATCGAGGATTTCTTCGGGAACTACAAATTCCGCCTGCAGGGCAACACGAACCCCCTCACCTACCCTCCTGGCGAGCCCATGAGCATCGGTGCCTCGCCGACCGTGCCGGGGACCGCCATCCTGCGGTGGCTGGCGCACGGCAAGACGCTGTCGGTCGATGCGATCCCCTTCGACGGGCAGGCGCTCTTCGGCCAGAACCTGACCGGCCGCATGGGCTCGAAGACGCACCTGGTCGACGTGCGGATCACCCTCGCCCTGCTCGCCGCCGAAGAGAGCGAAGAAGAGAAGCTCGTGACCGGAGACCTCTTCGGCCAGTCCGCCGGCCCGCTGGTCGGCCAGTGGGGCGCCGAGACCCCGCCGCCGCCGTTCGAGATCGGTCACCGGGTCGGCCGGCTCGCCGTCCAGACCGCCAACGTCTGAGGAGCGCCCAGCGATGACCGGATCCGCCCGTCCCGTCCACCACGCTCGCCACGGCTTCCTCGGTCTGGCCGGCCTCCTCCTTCTCGCCAGCGCGGCGCCGGCCGAGGAGCCGGCCCGCGCCGCGCCGGCCTGGCAGAAGGAAGCCGCCGCTTCCGGCGTCAAGATGGACGTCCGGATCGTGCCGCTGGACCGGGCGGGCGGCCTCACCGAAGGAGAGCTCGTCCGCTTCGAGGTAGGGATCCAGGACGCCGGGACCGGCACGCCGCTGGCGCGCCTCTACCCGGCCGCCTGGATGGACCGCAGGACCGCCGCCACCGGCGACAAGGCCGAGAGCTGCGACGACAAGCTCAAGATGCTCCTGGGTGGAAACCTTTTCTCCCGGGCCGAGCTCGACCTCAACGTCTACTACGTCCTCGCCCTCAACGACGACGCCACCGTCTCCGTGGTCGATCCGCTGTTCGGCTACGGCGGCAGCAAGCTCCTCGCGATGGTCGAGCTGCGCAGCCCGGGTCAGGACTGGGCCCTGGGACCGGACGCCGGCCGCCTCTTCGTCTCGATGCCGGAATCGGACGCCGTGGCCGTGGTCGAGACGCACGGCTGGAAGGTGACGACCAACATCCCGACCGGCCCCGGCCCGGCCCGCCTCGCGCTGCAACCCGACGGCGCCTGGCTGTGGGTCGGCCACGACCGGCCAGACCCCGGCCAGGAGGCCTCCGGCATCTCGATCCTCCAGCCCGCCAGCCTCCAGGAGCGCGCTCGCCTGCGCACCGGCCGCGGCCATCACGAGATCGCCTTCAGCCACGACAACCAGCTCGCCTTCGTGACCAACCGCGACGACGGCACCGTTTCGATCGTCGATGTCCGAAAGCTCCAGGTGGTCAAGACCCTGCCGGCCGGCGCCGCCCCCACCTCGATCGCCTGGTGCGAGGCGGCGCGGACCGCCTACGTCTCCAGCGAGGACGGCGCGATCACCGCGATCGACGGCGACCGCCGCGAGGCCGTCGCCCGCTTCCAGACCGAGCCCGGCCTCGGGCAGATCCGCTGCGCCCCCGGCGGCCGGCTCGCCCTGGCGGTCAATCCCAAGGCGAGCCTGCTGCACGTGATCGATACCGCCGCCCAACGGCTCGCGCAGACCGGACCGGTGGGCGACGGGCCCGATCAGATCAGTTTTTCGGACACCCTGGCCTACATCCGCCATCTGCGCACCGATGAAGTCTTGATGCTTCCACTCGGCGAGCTCGGCAAGCCCGGCACGCCGCTGCCGGTGATCGATTTTCCCGGCGGCGAAGCCCCGCCGGGCCGCGCCGGCCAGCCCAGTCTCGCCCCGGCCATCGTGCGCGCGGCCGGCGCCAGCGCCGTGCTGGTCGCCAACCCGGCCGACGGCGTGATCTATTACTATGCGGAAGGGATGGCCGCACCGATGGGATCGTTTCAAAACTATGG
>DATAHG010000637.1:0-4668 GCA_036263295.1 Thermoanaerobaculia bacterium
TTCTGCCGCACCCGCAAGGAGACCCAGGACCTCGCCGAGGGGCTGCGGCTGCGGGGCTACAACGCCGAGCCGCTGCACGGCGAGATGGGCCAGCCGGAGCGCGACCGGGTCATGCGCCGCTTCCGCGAGGGTCTCGCCGACCTCCTGGTGGCGACCGACGTGGCGGCCCGCGGCCTCGACATCGAGACCGTGACCCACGTCATCAACTACGACATCCCGTGGGACGTCGAGCAGTACATCCACCGCATCGGCCGCACCGGCCGGGCCGGGCGGGCCGGCGACGCCCTCACCCTGGTCGAGGGGCGCGAGCGCCGCCAGCTCAGGGAGATCGAGCGCATGATCGGCGCGCCGATCCGGCCGGCGCGGATCCCGACCATCGCCGACATCGCCGCCCGCCGCCGCGACGTCTTCAAGGAGGCGTTGCGCGAGACCCTGGAGGCGGGCGCCTTCGACGGCCACCTGCAGACCGTCTCCGAGCTGTCGGACGACCACGACCCGGCCGAGATTGCCGCCGCCGCCCTCCACATGCTCTGGCAGCTTCAGCACGGCGGGCCGGACCAGCGGGCCGGCGAGATGGCCGAAGAGCTCGCCGCGTCCTCCGAGCCGCCCGAGCAGGGCATGGCCCGCATCTTCGTCGGGCTCGGCCGCCAGGACGGCCTGCGCCCGGCCGACCTGGTGGGCTCGATCGCCAACGAGGCCGGCATCGCCGGCCGCTCGATCGGCGCCATCGACATCCTCGACCACATGGCTTTCGTGGAGGTTCCGGCGGGCGAGGCCGCCAATGTGGTCGAGGCCCTGCGGCGCACCAAGCTGCGCGGCCGCCGGGTCAAGGTGGAGCTGGCGCGGCCGGTCCAGCGGCGGTGACCTGACCCCGTGACTGCCGCCGTCCTCCCCGCTGCCGGCCTCTCCCGCCGGATGGGCCGTCCCAAGCTCCTGCTCCCCTTCCGCGGCAGGCCGGTGGTCGCGGGGGTGGTCGAGGCGCTCCGGCGGGCCGGGGTCGGGCCGATCGTGCTGGTCACCTCGGCGGAGCGGACGGACATCCAGGAGTGGGCTCGCGCCGCCGGCCTGCTCCTCGCCGTCAATCCGGCTCCCGAACGCGGCATGCTGTCGTCGATCCAGACGGGGGTCGCGGCGCTCGGCGGCGGGGACGATCTGGCGCGCCGGAGGGAGGTCCTGCTCGTCGCGCCGGCCGACCTGCCCGGCCTCCAGGCCGCGACCGTCACCGAGCTGCTGCGGCGCCAGGCCGAGTCCGCCGCCCCGCTCGCCGTGCCGGTGGCCGGCGGCAGGCGGGGGCACCCGCTCGCCATCGCCCCCGGGCTGATCCCCGAGATCGCCACGCTCGACCTCGACGTCGGACTGCGGCAGCTTCTCGACCGCCATGCCGCCGAGGTGCTGGAGGTGGAGGTCGAGGATCCCGGGGCGGTGGACGACGTGGACACGCCCCAGGACTACGAGCGCCTTCTCGGCCCCTCGACTTGACCCCGCCCGCAGCCCCGCTGTAATCTGGATTTATCGCAAAATGATGAACTCGGGCCGGCTGAATCGCTGAATCAGAGCCCGGCCGTCCCGGCCCACGAAAGGGCACCGCGGCATGACACCCTGGGAGCACCGGAGGACCCGTCCTCCGATCAGACCGGCCGTGCGGGCGGCGGATCCCCGGTTCCGCCCGTCCCGTCTGGAAACGGGGCGGCTGCGGCTCCACCCGGCGGCTCCGCGCGCCGGTCTCCGTGCCCTCCACCCGGAGCCCGACGCGGAGCTGCGCGAGAGCGAGGCCCGCCACCGCTCGGTGCTCGCCGCCCTGGCCGAAGGGGTCGTGCTGCAGTACGCCGACGGCTCGATCGGGGCCTGCAACGAGAGCGCCTGCCGGATCCTCGGCCTCACCCAGGACCAGATCATGGGTCGCACCTCGCTCGATCCGCGCTGGCAGGCCGTCCACGAGGACGGCAGCCCTTTTCCCGGCGAGGATCACCCGGCCATGGTGACGCTGCGTACCGGGGAGCCGCTCGCCGAGGTGATCATGGGCATCCGCCGCCCGGACCGGGAGCAGGTCTGGATCTCGATCAACACTCAGCCGCTGTTCCGCGAGGGCCAGGAGAGGGATTGGGAGGATCCGCCGTTCGCGGTCGTCGCCTCCTTCGTCGATATCACCGGGCGCAAGCTGGCCGAGGAGCAGCTCCTCTACGGCGCCTACCACGACGCCCTCACCGGCCTGCCCAACCGGACCCGGTTCCTCGAGCGCCTGCGGGAGGCCCTGGAGCGTGCTCAGGCGGGCCCGACGGACGAGCCCTCGCTCGCCGTGTTGTTCCTCGACCTAGACCGGTTCAAGACCATCAACGACAGCCTCGGTCATCTGGCGGGGGACGAGCTGCTGAGGCAGACCGCGGTCCGCCTGCGCGAGTGTCTGCGCCCCGCCGACACGGTCTCCCGCTTCGGCGGCGACGAGTTCGCCCTGCTGATCGAGGAATTGGCTGGGGAGGACGACGCCCGGCGGGTCGCCCTGCGCATCCAGGACGCCCTCGCCCTCCCCTTCGACCTGCGGGGGCACGAGGTCTTCACCAGCGCCAGCATCGGCATCGCGCTCGGCCACGCCGAGGAGATCTCCCCGGAGGACCTGCTGCGCGAGGCCGATACGGCGATGTATGGCGCCAAGGGCCAGGGGCGGGCGCGCTATGAGGTCTTCGGCGCCGCCATGCACGCCCGGGCGGTCGCCCGCTTGCACCTGGAGAACGACCTGCGCCGCGCCCTGGAGCGGCGGGAGATGGGGCTCGTCTACCAGCCGATCGTGTGCCTCTCCTCCCGCCGGCTGGCGGGCTTCGAGGCCCTCTTGCGCTGGCATCATCCGCAGCGCGGTCTGGTCGGTCCGGTCGAATTTATCCCCGAGACCGAGGAGAACGGCCTGATCATCCCCCTCGGCGCCTGGGTCCTCGCCGAGGCCTGCCGGCAGGGGCGGCTCTGGCGCGAGCGCTACCCGGGGCGCGAGCCGTTCCTGGGGATCAACATCTCGGCCCGCCAGTTCCACCGGGAGGGTTTCGCGGACGACGTCGAACGCCTCCTCGAAGAGACGGGCTTTCCGCCGCGCTGTCTTCACCTGGAGCTGACCGAGAGCACCCTGCTCGACACCGGCGAGGCGGCGCAGTCGAGCTTGCAGCGGCTGCGCGAGGTCGGCGCCCGGATCGACATCGACGATTTCGGCAGCGGCTACTCGTCGCTCTCTTACCTCCGCCGGCTGCGGCTCGACTCGCTCAAGATCGACCGTTCTTTCGTGGCCGACCTGGGGCGAACCCCGGGCGGGCTGGAGATCGTGCGGGCGATCCTCACGCTGGGGTCGAGCCTGGGGCTGGAGGTGATCGCGGAAGGGATCGAGACGGCGGAGCAGCTCGATCAGCTTCTGGCCCTGGGGTGCCGGTACGGCCAGGGCTTCCTGTTCTCGCCGCCGCTCGACGCCGAGGTGGCCGCTCTCTGGATCGAGGGGATGGAGAGCTGAGACCGCGGCCGGCGAGGGGGCCGGCCGCGGTTTCAAGCGATCGGGCTCAGCGCACTTCCTGGGCCAGTCCCTTGGCGAGGGCCTGGTCCATCAGGGACTTCAACTGCTCGCCGGCCTGGCGGGAGGCTTCTTCCTGCTGCTTGCCGAGGCGCTCCTGCTGGCGTCCCAGCTCCTCCTGCTTCTTGCCGAGCTCGTGCTGCTTGCGGCCGAGCGCTTCCTGCTGCTCGCTGAGCGCGTCCATCTGCTTGTCCAGCTCATGGCTCTCACGGTCGAGGTTCTGGTCGGAAGAGTATCTTCCTTCGCGAAGTGAGAGGCCCGCCTGCTGCGCGGTGAGCGCTCCCAGACGCGCGCCGAGGGCTCCCTGCTGGGCGCCCAGCCGCCCCTGCTCAGCTCCCAGGGCACCCTGCTTGGCGCCCAGCTCACCCTGCTGGCGGCCGAGGCGCATCTGCGGCTCGACGATGCGTTGCGCCTCTTGGAGGAGGGCGGCGTCGCGGACCACGTAGTCGCGGCCGCCGTGGCGGAACCACAGGAGGTCTCCCTTGAGGCTCTCGGTGCGGCCGGAGACGTCGTCGTTCCAGTCGCTCATGATGGTGTTGTCGCCGATCCGCAGCATGTAGGAGTCGCCGTCGCCACTGCCATGATGGATTTGAGTGGACCCCTTCTTCGGCGGCGCGGGAGGAGCCGGCGGAGCCGGGGGAGCCGGAGGAGCCGGGGGTACGTGGCTGACCACGCGGGCGACGATCACGGGAGGCGGACCGGCGAAGACGGCCGGGGTGGCGGCGACCGCCGGGACCGCCGGAGCGGCTTCGGCGGCGGGCACCGGCTCGACCGCCGGCTTCTCGGCCGGCTTCTCGGGCTGCTTCTTGGTCTGCTTCTCGGGCTTCTCGGTCTTCTCGGCTTTGGCGGCGGTGGTGCGGACGGGAGCGAGCGCGGCCAGGGCGACAGTCGGGGTGGCGGCGACCGCAGGAACGGCCGGGACGGCCTCGACGGCGGGCACCGGCTCGACGGCCTTCTCCTCGGCCTCGGCGGTGGTGATACGGACGGGGACGAGCGCGGCCAGGGCGACGGCCCCGGCCAGGGTCCACAAGCCCCACCGGGTCCAGCGGACGCGGGAGGACGGATCGGTCTCGGAAAGATTCTGGAGCATCTCGAGTCTCCTCTTCAGGTTCTGGAACGAAGGCGAC
>DATAHG010000638.1:0-9447 GCA_036263295.1 Thermoanaerobaculia bacterium
AGGTTGAAGTCCGGGAAATCGATGAGGACCGCCCCGGCCGGGCGGCGGCGGTCGGCCTCGCGCAGCAGAGCGTCGAAGACCTGGCGGATGCGCGGCAGCTCCTTGAGGACCTCGGTGATCCCGACCACCGCCACCTCGGAGCTGTGGGCGACCGCCTCCAGGCCGGCGGCCTGGAGCTGGTCGCCGCCGAGGCCGAAGGTGACCAGGCCGGGGATCCGGCGGCGCAGCTCCTCGACCAGGCGCGCGCCATGGAGATCCCCCGAGGCCTCGCCAGCGACGACGAGCAGCTCTTCGGGCCTGGAATCCACTCCCGAGACCTCTCTCAGGGGAAGGGGGCGGGGGGCCCCGACGGGAACGGGAACATCAGCCAGGCGACCAGCAGGCCGCCTCCGACCATGCCGAGGAAGAGCTGGAGGAACAGCATGAGCTGCTCGCGCCGGCCGCGCCGCCAGAGCAGCGTGAAGAAGACGCTCACGATCAGGGCGTACAGCACCATGAGGAAAAAGTGGCTCAGCACGGTCCCTTACTCCTTCTTGCCGCGGGAGATGTCCCAGACGTCGAGGATCAGCAGCCAGTTCATCAGCCCGGCCGTGATCAGGAAGGCGGTGCCGTACTCGAAGCCGGCGCCGACCACGTCCCCTTCGTAGTGCTGGCCGTAGCGCAGGAAGAAATAGGGGACGCCGGTGCCGAGGGCACCGAGGGTGCCGAGCTTGCTCAGCGGCTCGTTGGGCACGGGCCGGAAGAGCTTCCCTTGCAGCTCGCAGCCGATCCAGAGCGAGGCGATCACCAGGACGAAAAACGCGGCGCCGCGCAGCCACCGGCGCAGATAGAGATGGCCCAGGCCGGGGATCAGCCAGGCCGCGACCGCCGCCACGACCGGGTTGCCGACCGGGCGCGCGACCGGCTCCGCGGCGACGGGGACGCTAGCAGGTTCCACCACTCAAGCCTCCTCTTGGGCGAAGAGCGCCCGCAGGCGCTCACGAGTCTGCCGGAGGTCTTCGGGAACCAGCCGGACCTCCGCGAGAACCGTCATGAAATTGGTGTCCCCGTTCCAGCGCGGGACCACATGGAAATGGAAATGATCGGGGACTCCGGCGCCGGCGGGCCTCCCGATGTTCATGCCCAGATTGAAGCCGTGGGGGGCGTAGGCGCCGGCGAGGATGCGCTGGCAGCGCAGCACCAGCGGCCAGAGCTCGGCCTGGGCCGCGTCGCCCGCGTCCTGCGGCGAGCCGATATGGTCGAGCGGCGCCACCATGAGGTGGCCGCTCGAATAGGGGTGGAGGTTCAGCATGACGAGGTGATGCCCGGCGGTGTGGACCACCAGGCCGTCGGGATCGTCAGGACGCCGGGCCGCGGCGCAGAAGAAACAGCCGGAGTCCGGCGCCTGCTGAGTGATATACGCGTGCCTCCAGGGGGTAAACAGCGTGTCCATCAGGCTCTGGGAGCGAGGGGGCGATTCAGACGGCAAGACCACGGCGCGGCGGCCGTGCCCGGACCGGCTCAACACTCGTCGTTCAGCAGCTCCCTCAACTCCTTGCCCGGCTTGAAATAGGGGATCCGCTTGGGCGGCACGCTGACCTTGTCGCCGGTCTTGGGATTGCGCCCGGTGCGAGCCCCGCGATGACGGATGCGGAAGCTTCCGAATCCCCGCAGCTCGATCTTCTCCCCTTCCTTCAGGGAATCGACGATGCTTTCGAACACCTTGTTGACGATGATCTCCGCGTGCTTCTTGGTGAGCTGGGTCGCCCGGGCAACTTCCTCGACCAGCTCGGCCTTGGTCATGCCGTCCTTCGAGAGCTGCGTCATCTCCCGTCCCCTTTGAGTAGCGGCGGCGGATCCTCCGGATCAACTTCTTCCGGAGAGACCCGCCGCACCCATCCGTTGTTTACGGCCTACTCCTCTTCGCCGTCCTCCTGCTGGCCGCCGCCGTTGCCCTGGCGCGTCGCTTCCAGCTCGGCGATCTCCTCTTCCGAAGGCTGGCCCACACCGCGCATCGAGAGGCCGACCTTCTTGTCGTCCTCCTCGATCCGCAAGATGCGGGTACGCACCCAGTCGCCGGCCTTGTAGAAGTCCTCCAGCCGGGCGCCTTGCGGGACCTCGATCTCGCTGACGTGCGCGAGCCCCTCGAGACCGTTGTAGATGTCGATGAAGAGACCGAAGTCGGTGACGTTGACCACCCGGCCGTCGAGCACATCGCCCACCCGGTGCCGCTCCGCGAAGTCCTGCCACTCGTTCGGCATGAACTCCTTGATCGAGAGCGAGACCCGCTGGTTCTCGACGTCGATGTTGGTGATGCGCGCCCGCACCGTGTCGCCCTTCTTGAGGACCTCGCTCGGGTGCTTGACCCGCTTGGTCCAGCTCATGTCGGAGACATGGATGAGGCCGTCGATGCCGTCGGTGATCTCGACGAAGGCGCCGAACTCGGTGAGGTTGCGGACCTTGCCCTCGATGATGCTGCCCTCGGGGTGGGTGTCCGCCAGCTCCTCCCACGGATTGCGCTCGGTCTGGCGCAGGGAGAGGCTGATGCGGCGCTGGTCCATGTCGAGCTCGGAGACGATCGCCTCGACCTCGTCGCCCACTTCGAGGATCTTGGCGGGGTTGACGACCTTCTTGGTCCACGACATCTCGCTGACGTGGATGAGGCCCTCGACGCCCTCCTCGATCTCGACGAAGGCGCCGTAATCGACAATCGACACCACCCGGCCGCGCACGCGCGAGCCGATCGGGTACTTCTTGTCGACCAGGGTCCAGGGATCGTCGAAGCGCTGCTTGTAGCCCAAGGAGACGCGCTCGGTGTCGGGGTCGAACTTGAGCACGACCACCTCGACCTCGTCACCCACCGTGAAATGCTCGGACGGGTGGTTGACGCGGCCCCACGAGATGTCGGTGATGTGGAGGAGGCCGTCGATGCCGCCGAGGTCGATGAACACGCCGTAGTCGGTGATGTTCTTGACCACGCCCTTGAGACGGGCGCCCTCTTCCAGGCGCTTGAGGGTCTCGGCCTTCTTCTTGACCAGCTCGGTCTCGAGGACGGCCTTGCGCGACAGCACGATGTTGTTGCGCCGCCGGTCGAGGCTGATGACCTTGAACTCGAGCTCCTGACCACGCAGGGACTCCAGGTTCTTGACCGGCTTGATGTCCACCAGGGACCCGGGCAGGAAGGCGCGCAGCCCCACGTCCACGGTCAGGCCGCCCTTGATGCGGTCGGTGACCCGTCCCTTGATGACCCGGCCCTCCTTGTAGGCCCGCTCGACCTCGGTCCAGCGGCGCATGCGCTGGGCCTTGGTGCGGGACAGGAGAACGTGGCCTTCGAGGTCCTCGGTCTTCTCGAGCAGGACGTCGACCTCTTCCCCCACCTCGACGGTGAGGTTTCCGTCGCGGTCCAGGAACTCGTCGATCTGGATAAGTCCCTCGGACTTGTATCCAACATCGACGATGACCGCGTTCGACGTGACGCCAATGACGCGACCCGTCACGATCTCACCCTCGGTGAGATTCCGCATGCTCTCGTCGTAGAGCTCGAGGAGCTTCTGATACTGCTGCGGATCGAGCTCCTCGTCGGGGTCCGACGTCATCGTCCGCACGTCCATCTCTTCGCTAGCCTGCATAGAAAAGCGTTCCTCCTTGGGCGTGGATTCAGGCGCTCTGGCCTGTGGCCCCGCGGGCGCGGGGCGGCGAGTTCTGCTTTAACTCCTTGAGAACTCGGGTCTTCGAGTATAGGGACCGGGTGGGTGAAGTGTCAATTGCGCCCCTCCCCGGCGGTTGCGCACATCGTGCGCTCCGGGCTGTCCGGCGCCGCGAAGACCGGCGCCAGGGCCTGCCGGATCTCGGCGCGGACCTCCTCGTCCGCCTCGTTTTCCAGGGCCTCCGCGAGGGCGCGCCGGGCCTCCTCGCCGCCGATCCGCCCCAGGGCCCAGGCGGCGTGGGCGCGCACCAGCGCCTCCCCTTCCGCCAGCGCCAGGGCGAGCGGCGCGACGTAGCGCGGCTCCCCCCGGTTGCCCATGGCCACGGCGGCGTTGCGCTGCAGCCCTTCGAGCTTCGGCCGCTTCATCGGGCTCACCTGGAAACGCTCGATGAACTCCTCGCGGCGCAGCAGCAGAAGGCCCACCAGGTCCAGCCCGGCGCGCCGCGGCGGCAGCTCCAGCTCGGGATGATGCGCGCCGGGGGCGCCGGACTTGCGGTTCCAGGGGCAGACCTCCTGGCAGATGTCGCAGCCGAACACCCAGTCGCCGATCCCCTCCCGCACCGCGGGCGGGAACGCTCCCCGGTGCTCGATGGTCCAGTAGCTGATGCAGCGGTTGGCGTCGAGCCGGTAGGGCTCCGGCAGGGCGCCCGTCGGGCAGGCCTGGAGGCAGAGGGTGCAGCGCCCGCACAGATCGGTCAGCGGCGCGTCCGGGCTGAGGTCCAGGGTCAAGAAGATCTCGCCGAGCAGGAACCAGGAGCCGGCCCGGCGGTGCAGCAGGTTGGTGTTCTTCCCCACCACCCCGAGGCCGGCCCGGGCCGCCAGATCGCGCTCCAGCACCGGCCCGGTGTCCACATAAGGGCGGGTCACCACTCCCGGGAAAGCCGCGGCGATGCGGGAGGCCAGGCGCTTGAGGCGACGCTCCATGACGTCGTGGTAGTCGCGCCCCCGGGCGTAGCGGGCGACCCGCGGCCAGAGGTCGCCGCCGGGCTCCGGGATGGTCTCTCCCTGCTCGTCCTGGAGCGGGGCGTACTGGAGGGCCACGCAGAGCGCGCTCCGGGCCCCGGGAAAAATGGTCGCCGGCTCCAGCCGGGCCTCGACGCGCCGGCCGAGGTAGCCCATCCCCGCCTGGTCGCCGCGCTCCAGCCAGCGCAGGAACGCCGCCCCGTGCTCGGCCGGCTCCAGGCTCGCCACCCCGGCGCGGTCGAACCCCTCCTCCAGGGCCCAGCCCTTGAGCAGGGCGGCGGTGTCGCCGAGCGGGAAGGAAGACTCCGGGAAGGCCATGAGGGATAGGATAACGCCCATGGCCCCGACCGAATTTCCCTCCTTCCCGAACCTCGTTCCCGACGCCCTCACCCACAAGGAGATCGAAAGCCGGCTGGCCGAAGGGGGACCGGCGGTCCCTCCGGTAGTGCGGCGCGCGGTGGCCGACTGTCTGACCGGGGAGATCTCGCCCAATGTGGCGCTCGCCCGGCTGCTCCTGGAAAGCGGCCGGGTCGAGCCGGTCGAGGCGTCCCTCGCCGCCGCGGCGGCGCGCTGGGGGGAGCCGCTCCCCGCGGCTTTCGCCGAGCTCCTCCGCATGGTGCGGGACAACCGCGAGGGGTGCGAGCGCGCCGCCGACCTGCTGCGCGAGCACCCGTCCCCGGAGCCGGTGGCGGACGCCGGGGAGACGATCGACGCCAACCGCCGCTTCTTCGACGCCGCGGTCCGTGCCCACGAGGAGGTGAGCGTCGCCGCCTATGCCCTCGGCAACCCGGCGCTGCTCGCCGCCGCCACCCAGGAGATCGTCGATCTGTTCGAACGCTGGGGCCTCCTCGGCCCGGAGCGCGCCGCCCTGGAGATCGGCTGCGGCATCGGCCGCATGCAGGCCGGCCTCAGCTCCCGGCTCGGCACGATCCACGGCATCGACATCTCGCCCGAGATGATCGCCGCCGCCCGGCGGCGCTGCGCGGGGCTCGACAATGTCCACCTCGCGGTCTCCTCGGGAGAGGACCTCTCCTCCTTCCCCTCCGGCAGCCTCGACCTGGTCTTCGCGGTCGACTCCTTCCCCTACATCCACCAGGCCGGACCGGACCTCGTCGAGGCCCATTTCGACGAAGTGAACCGCGTTTTGCGGCCCGGCGGCGACTTCGTCCTGCTCAATTTCTCGTACCGCGACGACCTCGCGGCCGACCGCGAAGAGTTCGAGGCGCTCTGCGAGGAGACCGGGTTTCTCATGGAAGTCCAAGGGATAGAGCCATTTACGGTCTGGGACGGGATCGTTTTCCTGGGCCGGAAACCGGGGTCGGCGCGAGGATGATGAAAAAAGTTCAATCCCCTCTCCACTCTGATCTCGCAGGATGCTAAGATCAGAAGGACGGAGGCGGCATGCCTCCACGTTCGGGTGGGCCGCAGGAAGACTCCGACCCGTACGCCACGTCAGAAGCGAAGTTCAGCCATCCACAAAGTCGACTCGACGACGGTGTCGGGCGACGGTCAGCGGGGGTCTTTCATGGGAAAAAAACTTTACGTCGGTAACCTCTCCTACAACGTGCGCGACAGCGACCTCGAAGAGCTGTTCTCGGCCTATGGGTCGGTGCAGTCGGCTCAGGTCATTACCGACCGTGACACCGGCCGCTCGAAGGGCTTCGGCTTCGTCGAGATGTCGAGCGATCAGGAGGCCCAGGCGGCCATCGACGCGCTCGGCGGCAAGGAGGTCGAGGGTCGGACGCTGACCGTCAACGAGGCTCGTCCTCGTGAAGAGGGCGGCGGCGGCGGTGGCCGGAGCCGCGGCGGCTTCGGTGGCGGCGGTGGCGGCGGTGGCCGGGGTGGTTACGGCGGCGGCGGCGGTGGGGGTGGTGGCCGGGGCGGTTACGGCGGCGGTGGCGGCGGCGGTCGCCGCTACTAGGCGCGCGGGCTCTTTCGAGGCATCCAGAAGCGCCTGGTCCCTCGTGGCTGGGCGCGCCATTGTCCTCTCTCGAAGCACCTTCCAGCTTACTTGAGTTGAACTGCCCGGGCCGCCGATCTCGGCGGCCGCGATATTCTCATCCTTCCGTTCTCCAACAGAGGAGAGACGCATGTCTGAGTGGATCGAGGCGGGCGAGACTGCGCCCGATTTCTCTCTGCCGGCCGACGACGGCCGCGAAGTCAAGCTGTCGGACCTCCACGGCAAGCCGGTGGTCCTCTACTTCTACCCGAAGGACGACACCCCGGGCTGCACCAAGGAGGCCTGCGCCTTTCGCGACCGCAGCGGCGACCTCCAGGCCCACGGCGCCGTCGTGCTCGGCGTCTCCCCCGACGACGTCAAGAGCCACGGCAAGTTCCGCGACAAATTCAGCCTCAATTTCCCTCTCCTGGCCGACACCGGGCACCAGGTGGCCGAGCGCTACGGCGCCTGGCGCGAACGCAGCATGTACGGCCGCAAGTACATGGGGATCCAGCGCTCGACCTTCCTGATCGACGCCGGCGGCAAGGTCCGCAAGGTCTGGCAGAAGGTCGACGTGGACGGGCACGACCAGGAGGTCCTGGACGCCCTCGCGGCGCTCTAGAATCCCGCCAATGCAACGCCACCGCGCCCTGGCGCGGCTCGCCCTCCTGGGGGCCGCCCTGGTCTGGGGAACGAGCTTCGTCGTCGTCCAGAAGGCCCTCGACGACCTGCCGGTCTTCCACCTGTTGGCCTGCCGCTTCCTGCTCGCGACCCTGCTGCTGCTCCCCCTGGCGCGCGGCAAGTGGTCGCGCGAGCTGCTGCGCGACGGCGGCGTGATCGGCCTCCTCCTCTTCGCCGGCTTCGTCCTCCAGACCTACGGCCTGCTGTGGACCACCCCGTCGCGCTCGGCCTTTCTCACCGGCCTGTCCGTGGTGCTGGTGCCGATCGTCGGCCTGCTGCTCGGCCGCCCCCTGCGCCTGTGGCAGCTCGCCGGGTCGGTCTGCGCCGCGCTCGGACTCTACGCCCTCTACCGCCCGGCCGCGGGCGCCGAGACCGTCCCCTTCAACCGCGGCGACCTCCTGACCCTGCTCTGCGCCATCGTCTTCGCCTTTTACGTGCTGCGGATCGAGAAGGCGGTGCGGCGCCATTCGGTGCGCTCGATCGCCGTGCTGCAGTTCGGGATCGTCGCCCTGCTCTCCTTCCCCTCGTTCCTGATCACCCCGCCGCGGCCGGAGGAGTTCACCGGCTACGCCCTGTTCGCCATCCTGATCATGGGGGTGCTCGCCACGGCCGGCGCCTTTCTCTGCCAGCTCTACGCCCAGCGCCACCTGAGCGCGGTCGAGACCGGCGTCATCCTGACGCTGGAGCCGGTGATCGCGGCGGGGTTCTCGGTGCTGCTGGGAGTCGAGCGCTGGACGACCGCGCTGACGCTCGGCGGCGCCCTGGTGCTCGCCGCGATGCTGCTCTCCGAGCTCGGGGGGCGGACCGTCGCGAAGTCAGAGCCGGACCCGGCCGCGTAGGATGCGGTCGAGCTCGGCGGCGCGCGGCCAGCGGGTCAGCATGCCGAGCAGGGCAACGGCGCACAGCACGTGCCCGTACCAGGCCGAGCCCGAGAGGCCGGCGATCACCAGCCCGAGCGATGCCGCCACCTCGAGCAGAGCGAAGCTGACCAGCGTGGCCCGCCGATAGGCGGCGATCACCGCCTCCTCCGAGACCAACAGGCCGGGCTGACTGGGCACGGCCCGCCGCAGGATCGAGGAACGCAGGCGGGAGCCCACCAGGACCAGGATCGAGGCCGCCACGGTGAGCGACAGCGGCAGCTCCCGCGGGAGGCCGGGGATCGGGTGGAACGTCTCCCCCTCGACAAAGAACCAGATCAGGCCGGCCCAGACGAGGACGCTGAAGGCGAGCGAGCGGCAGATCTGACGCAACGGGCCGAGGCGCGCGGTCAGTGCGCGCTCCCGCTCGGCAAGCTCGGTGAGGCTCAGCTCCATGACAGCTCCCCCTCCGTCTCCGCCTCGACGGCGGCGCGACGGCGCAGAGTGAGGCCGCCGGCCCGGTCCACCCGCCCCTCCCAATCCTCCCGCACCACGGTGGCGCTGTGGCTCTCGAAGATCAGGGCCGGACCCCGGAACGCCGCGCCCGGCTTCAGGAGGGCGCGGTCGAAGTACGGCACCCGCCGCCACTCCCCCCCGAAGCAGGCCCTCCGCTCCCCCGCCGGCTCGGCCGCGGTCGCCGGGGGCTCTTCCGGCGCCGCTGTCTCGGCCGTCTCGGCCGCCGGAGCGGACGAGGCGGCCACCCGCAGCGACTCCACCTCGATCGCCCGCCCCTCGGGAGCGTAGCCGTAGACCTCCCGGTAGGCGTCCTGGAAGGCCCGCTCGATCTCGTCCGCTCCCCCGTCGCCGGGAAGATCGAGCAGCAAAGTCGCCTCCTGCCCGGCGAAGCGCAGGGAGAGCAGGCGGCGGCGGACCTCGACCGCCCCGGCCGGAATGCCCTCGGCCGCCTCCGCCAGCACCGCCGCCACCGCCTCCCGCCCCAGCTCGTCGAGCCAGCCGGACAGGTGGCCGGCAGGGATCGCGTCCAGCCGCTCCAGCACCTGGCGCTGGGCGAAACGCTCGACCACGGCCGCCCCCAGGCCGAGGGCGGAGAGGAGGCCGGCGTCGGCCGGCACCAGGACCGCCCCGATCCCCAGGAGCCCGGCCACGGCGCAGGCATGCTGCGCCCCGGCGCCGCCGAAGGCGACCAGGGCGTAGTCGGCCGGATCGTAGCCGCGGCGTAGCGAGATCCCCCGGATCGCCTCGGCCATGCGCTCGTCGGCGATCTCCAGCAGCCCCTCCAGGACCGCCTCCGCTTCGGTGTC
>DATAHG010000639.1:0-4262 GCA_036263295.1 Thermoanaerobaculia bacterium
GGCAAGCACCTCTATTTCACCGCCAGCACCGACATCGGCCCGGTCAACGGCTGGCTCGACCTGTCGAGCTTCCGGCGCCCCTTCACCCGCAGCGTGTATGTGACCGTCCTGCGCAAGGACCTGCCCTCGCCGCTCGCCCCGCAGAGCGACGAGGAGGAGGTCCGCAAGCCCGGCGAGACCGCCCGGACGCCGTCCAAGAAGGCGGCGAAGGCCGACGCCAAAACCGAGACAAAGGCCGAGACGAAAGCCGAGGAGGAGACCGTCACCGGGCCGCCGCCGGTCGTGAAAGTCGATTTCGACGGCATCGACCAGCGCACCCTCGCCCTGCCGATCTCGGCCCGCAACTACACCGGCCTCGGTGCCGGCAAGACCGGTGTCCTCTTCCTGCTCGAAGCGGCCCCGATCCTGGGCCTGGGCGAAGGCGGCGGAGGCACCCTCCACAAATTCGATCTCTCGACCCGCGAGACCGAGGCCCTGGCCGAAGGAGTGGGGCCCAACGGCGAGCTGGACGCGTTCAACAGCAAGCCGTTCGAGGTCTCCCAGGACGGCGAGAAGATCGCCTTCCGCCGCGGCGAAAGCTGGGCCGTCGTCTCCACGGCGGAAGCGGCGGAGGGGGAAGCGGGGAATCTCGATCTGGATGGCATGGAGGTCCTGGTCGATCCGCGCGCCGAATGGAAGCAGATCTATGACGAGGTGTGGCGGATCGAGCGCGACTTCTTCTACGACCCGGGTCTCCATGGGCTCGACCTCGCCGCGGCGCGCCAACGCTACGGCGCCTACCTCCCCGACATCGGCCATCCGTCCGACCTCGCCTACCTGTTCAACGACATGCTCGGCGAGCTGACCGTCGGCCATCTCTTCGTCGCTACCGGCGAGGGGCCGGCGGTGGCGGAGGTCAAGGGCGGGCTGCTCGGGGCGGACTACGAGATCGACCGCGGCCACTACCGCTTCGCCCGCATCTACAGCGGCGGGAGCTGGAACCCGGAGCTGTCGGCTCCGCTCACCCAGCCCGGGGTGAACGTCCAGAAGGGGGAATACCTCCTCGCCGTGGCCGGCCAGGAGCTCACCGCGGCCGACGACGTCCACCGGCTCTTCCAGGCGACCGCCGGCAAGTCGGTGGTGATCAAGGTCGGCCCCAGCCCGGACGGCAAGGGGGCGCGCGAGGTCACGGTGGTCCCGGTCGAGAGCGAGACCGCCCTGCGGCAGTACGCCTGGATCGAGGACAACCGCCTCAAGGTGGACGAGCTGTCGGGCGGCCACCTGGCCTACGTCTACCTGCCGGACACCGGCACCGGCGGCTACGTCAACTTCAACCGCTACTTCTTCGCCCAGGTCACCAAGGACGGCGTCATCCTCGACGAGCGCTACAACAGCGGCGGCTACGCGGCGGACTACGTGATCGACTACCTGCGCCGGCCGCTCCTCAGCTATTGGGCGTCCCGCGAAGGGGCGGACTTCCACACCCCGGTCGGCTCCATCCTCGGCCCCAAGGTCATGATGATCAACGAGTGGTCGGCCTCGGGCGGCGACGCCATGCCCTGGTACTTCCGCCGTACCCAGCTCGGCCCCCTGGTGGGGAAGCGCACCTGGGGCGGGCTGGTCGGCATCTACGGCTACCCGGAGCTGATGAACGGCGGCTCGGTGACCGCGCCGCGCGTCGGCTTCTGGTCGCCGGAAGGGGAGTGGGACGTCGAGAACCACGGCGTCGCCCCGGACGTCGAGGTCGAGCTGGATCCCCAGGCCTGGCGCCGGGGAGGAGACCCACAGCTCGAGAAGGCCGTCGCGCTGGCTTTGGCGGAGTTGGAGAAGAACCCCCAGAAGACGCCGAAGCGGCCGGCGTTTCCGGTTTATCACTGAGGGGGGCGGAGCCGAGCCGTGGCTCGATTCGCCATGGGCACCGTTCGGGCGCAATGAATTGCGCCCCTACGACTGCTGCCAGACAGCTCTGCGGTTCGCAGCAGTCGTAGGGGCGTGATTTATCACGCCCCAGCGGTGCGATAGGCGAATCCGCCCCATCGAGCCACTGTCGCGCCTCCTGGCGGGGTAGCGTAAACCGGGCGAAAGTGCTACCATGCAGCCATGTCGGACGGGCTGTCGCAAACCCCCGGATCCCCCCGAGGCCGAGCCGCCGGGAGCAACCCTACCAACCGTTTCGAGCGTCTCGCGGTCGAGGCCGAGGTCCCCGGGCCGGACCGGGTCGAGACCGAGCTGCTGCGAGACACCTCGCGCAGCCTGATCGCCTACAACGACAGTCCGGACATCCCCTTCGACGCCTCGTTCAACCCCTATCGCGGCTGCGAGCACGGCTGCATCTATTGCTACGCGCGGCCGACCCACGAATACCTCGGCTTTTCGGCCGGGCTCGACTTCGAGAGCCGCATCCTGGTCAAGGAGGAGGCGCCGGAGCTGCTGCGGCGCGAGCTCTCCTCGCCGCGCTGGAAGCCGCAGGTCCTCGGCCTCAGCGGCGTCACCGACTGCTACCAGCCGGTCGAGCGCCGGCTGGAGATCACCCGCCGTTGCCTGGCGGTGCTCGCCGAATTCAGAAACCCGGTCGGCGTGATCACCAAGAACGAGCTGGTGACCCGCGACATCGACCATCTTTCGGAGCTGGCCCGCCATGACGCCGTCATGGTCTATCTCTCGATCACGACGCTCGATGCCGATCTCGCCCGCCGCATGGAGCCCCGGGCGTCCCATCCGCGCGACCGTCTGAAGGCGATCGAGCGGCTGGCCGCGGCCGGCATCCCCACCGGGGTGAACATCGCCCCGGTGATCCCCGGCCTGACCGATCATGAGGTCCCCCAGATCCTGGAGGCCGCGGCCGCCGCCGGCGCGCGCTCCGCCGGGATGCTGCCGGTGCGCCTGCCGGGAGCGGTCGCCGGCCTTTTCGAAACCTGGCTCGAAGAGCACTTTCCGGACCGCAAGGAGAAAGTCCTCCACCGCATCCAGTCGATGCGCGGCGGGCGGCTCAACGACCCCCGCTTCGGCAGCCGCATGAAAGGGGAGGGGATCTTCGCCGAGCAGATCCGCGGCCTGTTCCACACCTACCGGCGGCGCTACGGTCTCGACCAGCCGAGACCGCGGCTCTCCACCGCGGCGTTTCGCCGCCCCGGCGAGCAGCTCGGGCTGTTCGGCTCGTTATCATGAAAGGTAACCGATACCCTTTCTTTTTTCCTTCTGATGCAACAGGCGGCGACATACCTAAACGTGCTGTGCTCGTTTCTCCTCACCTGCTTACCGGGCGTGCATTTTCTCTGCTCGATCGGATAACATACGCCAGCCTTGCTTCCTTACTCCCCAGCCGGTATTCATGAGGTCACCGCAGGATGAGTGATGTCGTTCAGAGATTCTGGGGCTTCTGCCACACCCTTCGACACGACGGGATCGACTACGGCGACTATATCGAGCAGATCACCTATCTTCTGTTTCTGAAGATGGCGGACGAGCGCAGCATTGATCTCAGCCGGATCGGAGTTTCCATCCAGGGCGAAGAGATCCATGTCTTCGACTGCTCGTGGCCGGAACTGTCCAGCAAATCCGGCCTTTCGCTGCTCCATCACTACATCGAGGTGCTGCGCACCCTGGGCCGGCAGAAAGGGCTGCTCGGCGACATCTTTGCCGGCGCCACGTCGCGCTTCAACAATCCGGCCAATCTCAAGCGGTTGATCAGCCTGATCGACGAGACGGAGTGGACCGCGCTGGAGGTGGACGTCAAGGCGGCGGTGTTCGAGGGGCTGCTGGAAAAGGCGGCGAGCGAGGGCAAGAAGGGGGCGGGGCAGTACTTCACGCCGCGCCTTCTCATCCAGTCGATCGTGCGCTGCGTGCGCCCGGATCCGCGCGCCCGGCCCGATTTTTCGATCTGCGATCCGGCCTGCGGTACCGGCGGCTTCCTGGTCGTGGCGCACGAATGGTGTCTGGCCACGCAGAACGCCGCGCCGGCCGAGGCGGACCTGGTGCAGCGCGTGCGCTGCCAGACCTATTTCGGCCAGGAGCTGGTGCCGCGGCCGCGCCGGCTCGCCCTGATGAACCTCTATCTGCACGGCCTCGAGCCCGAGATCAAGCTCGGCGATTCGATCTACGACCCGCACGACGGGCGGCGTTTCGACGTGGTGCTCACCAATCCCCCGTTCGGCAACAAGGGGGCGAACCAGGTGCCCGAGCGCGAGGACCTCGCGATCACCACCTCGAACAAACAGCTCAACTTTCTGCAGCACATCCTCACGCTGCTCAAGCCCGGCGGCCGCGCGGCGGTGATCGTGCCG
>DATAHG010000640.1:0-16908 GCA_036263295.1 Thermoanaerobaculia bacterium
CGCTGGTAGAGGATCTTCTTGCCGTCGGCCGAGAGCGCGTAGTTCTGGACCCCTTCGAGGACCACCCCCTCCCGCTTCTCCTTGATGTTGTACATC
Organism: Thermoanaerobaculia bacterium; assembly: GCA_036263295.1. GTDB lineage: Bacteria > Acidobacteriota > Thermoanaerobaculia > Multivoradales > UBA5704 > DATAHG01. The sequence continues at coordinate 97 of DATAHG010000640.1, forward strand.
CGGAGCTGCGCGGCGCCGCCGTCGCCGACCACGTAGAAGACGCCATCGGCGTTGGCGGAGAGGTTGCGGTAGTTACCGGCCGGTCCGGGGATCGCCCGCACCCGCTGCTCGAAGCCTTCGACGTCGATCTTCGCCTTCACCGGGCCGGCCGGGGCCGGGGTGCCCTCGGAGGCGGCCGGAGCCGCTTCCGCGGTCCGCGCCGCCGGCTGTCCCTGGGGCCGCGCCGGGGGCTCCAGACGCTTGACCTGGGTCTCCCCCTTGCCGGGCTGCTCCTGGGCCGCCAGCGGGTCGGCCGTCTCCTGGTCGTTCGACGGCAGGAAGAGGGGCGGGCCGTCCTTCGCCAGGAGGGCCACGTAGACCCGGGTCGGGTTGTTGTAGACGTAGGCGAACTCGAAGCCGCTCAGGGTCATGTTGTAGTCGCGGTTGGAGACGAAGTAGAGATAGCGCCCCTGGGGGTCGAAGACCGGCTCGAACTCGGAGTAGAAGTCGCCGCTCAGGCGCCAGGCCTTGGCCTGGTCGAGGGAGTAGACCCAGATCGACGTGAGCTGAGACCGGTCGGCCTCCACGTAGGCCAGCCAGCGGCCGTCCGGCGACCAGGTGTAGGTGGTGATGTCGTTGCGGTTGCTATGGGCCGCGTCGGTCACCTTCCCCGTCGCCACATCCACATAGCGCAGGCGCTGCTTGCGGTCGCCGAAGGCGAGCTTTTTGGAATCCGGCGACCAGACCGGCGGGAAGCGCCAGATGTCGCCGTCGGTGGTGACCCGGCGCTCGGCGCCGGTGCCGTCGGCGGGGCGGACGTAGACCTCGTATTCGCCCGAGCGGTCGGAGAGATAGGCCACCCAGCGGCCGTCCGGCGACCAGGCGGGATCCATCTCACGGATGCCGGGGGTGGCGGTCAGGTTCTGGATCTCCCCTTCGGTCGCCGGGACCGTGAAGATGTCGCCGCGGGCGCTGAACAGGGCGCGCTTGCCGGCCGGCGAGATCGCCGCCGTCTGGATGTCGGGGACCACATTGTGGAAGTAGGGGACGGTCTCGGGCATGTCGCCGCTCACCGTCACCGGCACCTGGCGGCTCTGGCCGGTGGCGGGGTCGAAGACCCAGAGATAGCCGCCGCACTCATAGACCACCTTGCCGGTGCCGGCGCTCGGCCAGAGCACGTCCCAGGGGTCGTGGTTGGTGACCTTGCGGAGGGCCTTGGTCTTGGTGTCGTAGCCGTAGAGGTTGAGGGTGCGCTCGCGGTCCGAGGTGAAATAGATCGTGTCGCCGACCCAGACCGGCGTGTTGTCCATCGCCGGGTCGTTGGTGATCTGCTCGGAGGTGTTGTTCTTGAGGTCGTAGACCCAGATCTCGGGAGCGCGGCCGCCGCGGTGGCGCTTGAAGGTGCGGAAGTCGCGCGACATCGGAGTGTAGACGTAGCGGGTGCCATCGGGTGAGAACGAGCCGGCGCCGGTCTCGGGGACCGGCAGGGCGCGCTCCATGCCGCCGGCCGCCGGGATCACGAAGGGGCGGCCGAGGCGCTCGCTGTAGGGCACGCGGTTGCCGCGGAAGAGGATCATCTTGCCGTCCGGCGACCAGTCGAGGACCTGGTTGTCGTAGCCGCCGCGCGGCGGCATGGCGCCGATGTCGTTGCGGAAGGTGAGCTGGCGCGGCGTGCCGCCGTCCACGCTGATGACGTGGACCTGGCGGTTGCCGGTGAACTCGCCGGAGAAGGCGATCTGTTTGCCGTCGGGGGAAAACTTGGGGAACAGCTCGAGCCCCGGCAGGGAGGTCAGGCGGTGGGCCTCGCCCCCCGCGGTGCTGGCCAGCCAGAGGTCGCCGCCATAGACGAAAACGATCTTGTCGCCATGGATGTCGGGGAAGCGCAGCAGGCGCGTCCCGGTACCTCCCGAGCCAGCGGCCGATTGCGCCGGGGCCAGCGCCGGCAGCAGAAAGAGGCCGGCCAGGAGGAGAGCATGGATCTTGCGCACGAGAAGGGCTCCTTTCTCAAACGTCCCAGAAACAAAGCGGCCCCCATCCCGGCATTCCCAGCGTCGATGGGGAGCAGGGGATCGGGACGGCGACCCGCCGTTTACGGGTCAGAAGGGGAGGAAGTTGCAGGTTCCTCCGGCAGCACCCGCGACGACGACGCCAGCACCGCCCCGCGCTCCTCCAGCCAGCGCAAGAGGGCGAGGCCGACGGCCTGCTGGCGGTCCATGAAGGCGCCGTAGTCGGTGCGGAGGATCCAGTAGACCGCCTCGAAGTCGAGGCCGAGGCCGCCGAAGCCCTTGAAGTGGGCGCGGTCGAAGCGGACCTCGGTCTGGGCCTCGACGAAGGAGCGCACGGCGGCGGGGATCTCGGCCACCACCCCGGCCGGGGTGCTCGGGTCCAGGGTGAAGGCGAGGACCACCCGGCGCTCGGTCATGCGCGCCCAGTTGCGGATCCGGCTCTGGAGGAGGTCGCCGTTGGGGAGGATGACCTGCTCGCCGCCGACGCTGCGCAGATGGGTCGTCTTGATGCCGATCCGCTCGACCGTGCCGGTGACGTCCCCCACCGTGATCGATTCGCCGACCACGAAGGGCTTGTCCATCACGATCGAGAGGGAGGCCAGGATGTCGCCCAGGATGCGCTGGACCGCCAGGGCCACGGCGATGCCGCCCACCCCGAGCCCGGTGAGGAGGGCGGTGACGTCGATCCCCAGGTTGTCGAGGGCGAGCAGGAAGACCACCGACCAGAGGACCACCTTCCCGAGATAGGAGAAGGCGGTGATCATGGTGGCCGAGGCGGCGTCGTCCCGGCGGCGGCGGTAACGCGCCAGCCAGAAGTCGAGCGCCACCAGTCCCCACAGGGCGAGCTGGACCAGCAGGGCGAGCACCGCGGCCGAGCGCACCACCCGATCTTCCTTGGGCGACAGCCCGAGGGCGAGGCTCCCCAGGTAAACCACCGGCAGCGCCACCAGCAGCCAGCGGGTGCGGTCGAGGATCTCGACGACGAAGTCGTCTACCTGGGTCTCGGTCTGGGGGGCGAAACGGGCCAGGCGGGCGCCGATCACCCGTTTGACCACGGCCAGGATCAGCAGGAGGACGAGGGTGATCGCGGCGGCCCGGATCCACTCCTCCAGGGGGTGGCCCGCCCACACCCAGCTCGCCCAACGCGGCCACGCGATCTGCAATCGGCTCATCGGAAGAAGAAAAGTTCGCGTCCGCTCCGGAGGGTATGAGAAAATCGCGTCCCGGTTGCGGCTCTGCGACAGGAATGCTATCACTCGCCTGGCCTCGCACCAGGAACCGCCGCTCTCCAAACCATTCAATCAGAGGGAAGAATCGCGGGCTACCACGGGGGAATAATGGATTCGACACACGTAGGTTTCTTCGAGCAGGTCAACCGAAATTTCGACAAGGCGGCGGCTCTCACCCAGCACAGCCCGGACCTGCTGACGCTGATCAAGAACTGCAACAGCGTCTATCACTTCACCTTTCCGCTGCGGCGCGACAACGGCACGGTCGAGGTGATCCACGCCTGGCGCGCCGAGCACAGCCACCACAAGCTGCCGACCAAGGGGGGCATCCGCTACAGCCTCTCGGTCAACGAGGATGAGGTCGTCGCCCTGGCGGCGCTCATGACCTACAAGTGCGCGGTGGTGGACGTGCCGTTCGGCGGCGCCAAGGGGGGCATCCAGATCGACCCGAAGAAGTATTCGGTCGGGGAGCTGGAGCGGCTCACCCGGCGCTACGCCTTCGAGCTGATCAAGAAGAGCTTCATCGGCCCCGGCATCGACGTGCCGGCCCCCGACTTCGGCACCGGCCCGCGGGAGATGGCCTGGATCGCCGACACCTACGTGGCGGTCTCGCCGGACAAGCTGGAAGGATTGGGGAGCGTGACCGGCAAGCCGATCGCGCAGGGCGGCATCCGGGGGCGCAAGGAGGCGACCGGCCGCGGCGTCGCCATCGCCACCCGGGAGGCCTGCAGCGTGGCCGAGGACATGAAGCTCCTCGGGCTCTCCCCCGGGCTCGCCGGCAAGCGGGTGGTGGTCCAGGGTCTCGGCAACGTCGGCTTTCACGCCGCCAAGTTCCTGCAGGAAGCCGGGGCGATCCTCGTCGGGCTGGTCGAGTTCGAGGGGGCGATCCACAATCCCCAGGGCCTCGACTTCGAGAAGGTCTGGGCCCACCGCCTGGAGACCGGCTCGCTGCGCAACTTCCCCGGCGCCACCAGCCTCGCCGACCGCATGGAGGGGCTGGAGCTCGACTGCGACATCCTGGTCCCGGCCGCCCTGGAGAACCAGATCACGGATGAGAACGCTCCCCGGGTCAAGGCGAAGATCATCGTCGAAGGGGCCAACGGGCCGCTCACCAGCGGCGCGAGCGAGATGCTGAGCGCCAAGGGCGTGCTGGTCCTCCCCGACCACTACGCCAATGCCGGCGGCGTCGTGGTGTCCTACTTCGAGTGGCTCAAGAACCTCTCCCACGTGCGCTTCGGGCGGATGGAGAAGCGCTTCGAAGAGCAGGCTTTCGGCCGTCTGCTGAGCGCCGTCGAAGGGGCGACCAACAAGCGGTTCTCCGACCAGGAGAAGGCCCACGCCACCCGCGGCGCCGAGGAAGAGGACCTGGTCAACTCCGGCCTCGAGGACACCATGGTCCAGGCCTACCACCGGCTGCGCGAGATCCGCAACCAGAACCTCGGCAAGGCCGACCTCCGCACCGCCGCCTTCGTGGACGCGATCGACAAGATCGCGCTCTGCTACGGCGACCTGGGTATCTTCCCGTAAAGGCGGGAGCGGGCCCCCTCGGAGGGGGCCCGCCTCATCTCATCTCGAACGAGCTGAACTCGAAGGCCGGCGCGACGGTGCAGCCGATCTGGCTCCAGCCGCCGCCCCCCGGCACGGGCCGGGAGGTCTGCCAGACTCCGGCCGGCACCATGAGCTGGGGCCGCTCCCCGGCCGCGAGGTCGGGGCCGAGGCGGTGGGTCACCGGCTCCCCGTCGTCGATCGACAAGGTCAGCTCCAGGGCCGCTCCCGCGTAGTAGTGAAAGACCTCGGCCGCGTCGGTCACCCGATGCCAGGCCGAGACCTCCCCCTCCCGCAGCAGGTAGTAGATCGCCGTGGAGCGCGACCGGCCGGTGGCGTCGGTGGCGCCGTCGCGGAAGGTCTCGCGGAAGAAGCCCCCTTCCGGATGGGGCTGGAGGCCGAGCAGGCGGATCACCTCCTCGGCCGGCAGGTCCCTCCTCAACGGCACTCCCCCTGCGCCGGGCAGGGGGCGATCCGGTAGCGCAGGGTGACGCTCCCCTGGATCGAGAGCTGGCCGGCGGAGACCGGGGTGTCGGCCACCATGGATTCGGCGGCCATGGCCATGCCGCGGGCGAAGGGCTGCGGCTGGAAGACCGAGACGCCCCCCTCCGTCGCCTCGACCACCTCGACCAGGCGGACGCGCAGGGCCCGGGCCAGGGCCTCGGCCTTGGTCCGCGCCTGGCCCACCGCCGCGGCGAGCGCCGCGGAGCGCGCCGCCCCGTCGTCGCGGAGCCCGAAGGAGACCCCTTCCAGGCGGTTGGCCCCGGCGGCGAGGCCGGCATCGACCACCGGGCCGACCTGATCGAGCTTGTCGAGGGTCACCTGGACCACGTTGGAAGCGTTGTAGCCGGCGATGCGCGGCTCGCCGCGGTCGTTCTGCTCCTGCGCGTAATAGGGTCCGAGCGACAGCTCGGAGGTCTGGATCTGCTCCGCCTTGATGCCGAGCCGGCGGATCGCCTCCAGGATGGCCTGCGCCGTCCGGTTGACCTGGTCCTGCGCCTGCCGGGCGGTCTTCTGCTGGGCGAAGACCCCGAGGCGCACCGTGGCCTCGTCGGGGTCCGCCTTCACGTCCCCGGTCCCCTGGACGCTGAGGACGGGGACCACCGGCGAGAGTGTCGCGGGCTGCAAGGCCGCCCGCTCGTCCTGGGCCGCCAGAGGTAGGGCGAGAAGGGCGAGCCCCGCCGCGAGTCCGAGTCCGATTCGAATCCTGGTCATCGTGCCTCCCTTTCAGAGCCCGCACAGTATACGAAAGGGAAGCTCACCCCGGCTCAGGCGCCGGCCGGCGCGTTGTTCGGATTCGGCCGCTCGCGCGGATGCTCGTGCTCCTCCTCGTGGCCGTGCTCGTGCTCCTCGACGGGGGTGGGCGCGGGTCCCTCTCCGTGGGTGTGCCCCCCCGGCGTCCCGTCCAGGGAGGAGAAGCGCACCGGACCGTCCTTGTCGCGCAGGGGGACTCCCAGGCCGACCAGCATTTTCCGGGTGTCGCCATAGGCGAGGAGGACCTTCTCTCCCTGCTCGGAGACGTTATGACAGCGCGCCCGCATGCGCAGCCCGAGGACCAGATTGAGGGTGCCGAGGCCGAGGCCCAGCAGGCTGAACAGGAAGGCGGCGATGATCAGGGGCCTGTCACAGACCGGGCCGATCGCCGCCGCCCCCTCCGCCATCCCGAACGGCAGGCCCATGGAGGCGAGGAAACCGGGGGCGATGTAGGCGACGAGGCCGGCCCCCATCAGTCCGGTCGAGACCCCGGACGAGGTCAGGCTGGCACTGTCCAGGTAGGTACTGCTCGGAACGAAGGTACCGGTCGTGCCGGTCTCCGGGGTAACGTGAAGCCGTCCTTCGTGCATTTTTCTCTCCCTTCAGAGCTGAGTCACAGAGGAAACATCCCAGGCGGAACAGGCGAGCCGTCCCGTCCGGCCGTTACAAGTGAGGAGAAGCACGTCACCGGCGCGCCGGGTCCGGATCGCCGAGCAGGACGAAGGGAGCCCAGAAGTAGGGGTGGGCATGGCCCTCCGCGATCGCCGCGAGGCGGGCCCGCCGCAGGGCCTCCGCCTTGTCCGCCCCGCCGTCGAGCTCCCGGTAGAAGCGCACCATGAGGTCGGGCGTCGAGGTCTGGTCGGAGACCGGCCAGAGGCTCGCCACGACGCTCGGGGCGCCGGCATAGAAGAAGGCCTGGCTGAGGCCGATCAGCCCCTCGCCGCTGACCTTCTTGCCGAGGCCGGTCTCGCAGGCCGACAGCACCACGAGGTCGGCCGAAAGCTTGAGATTGAAGATCTCGTGGACCTGCAGCAGGCCGTCGTCGGCGCCGGCGTCGTCGGTCAGCACCAGGGAGGCGAGGTCGGGCTCCTCCTCGTCGGCGATGCCGTGGGTCGCGAACTGGATGCGCCGGGCCCCCGCCACCAGGGGGTTGTTCTTGACGTTGCCTTCGGTCGCCTCCGCCCGGCGGTAGACCTTCACCTCGCCGGGGAGGTAGAGGCTCGCGATGCGGTCCACCTCCTCCCCGGTGCCCGGGAGGGGGGCCATACGCAGGCGGCTGCCCCGGTCGAGCGAGCCGCGGGTGCCCTCGGGCAGGGCCGCGGCGACCTGCCCCTCCATCTCGCCCGGCACGATCGGGTCGGCGAAGGCCACGAAGAGCTTGCGCTCCGGGCCAACGGGGGCGGCCGGCTCTCCACGGGGGGCCCGCAAGTCGGCCAGCACGCTCGCCGACGGCACATAGGCCACGGCGTGATTGCGCAGCAGGTAGGGGAGATCGGCCGGGCCGCGCTGGCCGGGCTCGGCGGTCAGCAGGGCCTCGAAGGCCAGCAGGTGGAGATCCTCGTCGGCGGCGATCAACAGGCGCTTGCCGGCCAGGGACGTGCCCAGGGGGCGGCCGATCAGGTCCTGGTAGAGCGGGAAGGCCGCCGCCTTGTAGCCGGCGAACCGGCTGGGGGTGCGCTCCTCCATCCCTTCCCGGACCTTGCGCATCTTCTTGTCGATCTCGGCCGCCGGGGGCAGGCGGTAGGCCTGCAGACCGTCGCGGGTCACGGCGAAGAGGTAAGAGCTTTCCTGCCCGAGGAAGTACTCCAGCAGGACCGTCTTGTCGTCAAGAAGAGCCTGGACCTGGCCCGGGACGAGCGGATCCGGGTAGCGCACCCGAGCGTAGCGCGGGTCCTTTTCACGGATCCGCACCTCCAGCGCCCGGCGGTCCTGCTCGATCTGGTCCAGCTCCTCGCGCAGGGCGGCAAGGCGGAGCTCGTCCCGTTCGTCTTTCGACAGCTCCCGCAGCAGCAGGCGCTGGGTGCGGGTCAGACGGTCGCCGATCGCGGCCTCTTGCGCCTGGATCTCGGGATCGACCTTCTGCTCGAATTGGAGCCGCCCCTCGGCCAGCAGGTCGAGAAGGCCGCGGGCGTGAGCCCTTTCGCTCGCCTGGAAGGCCCCCGCCCGGTCATCCAGGCGCATCAGGACGTCGATCTGAAGCTCCTGGTACTCCCGGCGCTGGGCCAGGAAGGTCGAGCGCAGCAGGGGAATCGCCACGTCCTTGCGCACTCGTTCCAGAATCTCGAGAGCGCTCGCGATGCGCTCCCGGGCCTCGGGGAGCCCCCCCTCGTCGCGGGAGAGGCGGGCCAGACGGTAGAGCGCCTCGGACTGGATGGTATAGGCCCGGATTTCCTCACTGAGGGCGAGTGCACGCTGGAAGTCCGCAGCCGCCTCGTCAGTCTTGCCCAGAGCTTGGCGGACCTGCCCCAGCTCAATTAACACGCTCGCTTGGCCGAGGCGGTCCCCGATCCCCTGACGGAGCTGAAAGGCCGTTTCCAGCGGCTGCAGGGCGGCAGCCAGCTCGCGGAGATCGCGATGCGCCGCGCCGATCCCCTGGAGGATGCCGGCCCGACTCCGCTTCGCCTCGCTTTTCTGGGAGTCGAGGAGGGCGAGAGCTTTCTCGAAATTTTGCAGGGCTCCGCGCGGGTCCTGCTGCTCCAGGGCGATCCAGCCGAGATCTCCAAGGGTATCCGCCTGCCGGCCCAGGTCCTTCTTATGTAGATCGAGAGCCTTCCGGGCGCTCTGGGCGGCATCGTCGAGTGATCCCAGCTCTCGATAGACCGCCGTCAGGTAGTTGTAGTTGTTGGCGATCATCGTTTGATTGCCGATATTGCGACTGAGGTCCTGAGCTTGGAGGATGAGGCTCAGCGCCTTCTGGAGATCGCCAGTGCGACGGAAGAGGTTCGCCGCGCAATCCAGATAGCTGTTTCGGGTGCTGTCGTCGCAGCCCGCTTTTTGCGCATCGCAGATTTTCCGGACTTCCCCGAAAAGCTCGAATGCCTGATCCACATCGCCGAGCTCCGAGTAGGTCAGAGCCATGGAGTTGAGGACCTCCGCCTCGAAGCTCCGGTTTCCCTGGCCCCGCACGAGAGGGAGAACCTTTTTGTAGTCCAGGAGCGCCTGGTCCAGATTCCCGAGCCGGTAATGGGTGGCAGCCAGGTTGTACAGGTCGTTCCGCCACTGCTCCTCCAGGCCCAGCTCCTCCCAGATCCTCACCGCGCGAGCGAAGTGGTCGAGCCCGGCCTTGGGATCCTTGAGACTGAACTCAAGCGCGCCAAGGCCACGCAGGGCGTAGGCTTCCTCCTCCCGGTCTCCGATCTGGCCCGCGAGCTTCAACGCTGCATCGAAGGAACCCTGAGCCTCTTGAGTCTCTTTGGTTTCAGTCTCGATCTTGCCGATCTCGATGAGAGCCTGGACCTGCTTCTTGCTGTCCTCCTCCTCCCGGCTCAACCGGAGCACCTCGCGAGCGGACACCAGAGCCTTCGACAGCAGGTCGCCCTTGGCCCCCTTGGCGGAGGTATTGAAGCTCTCCTTGTAGAGCCTCCTGGCTTCAGAGAGCTTGTCGGCAGTCAGTGACGGAGCCGCCGACGCGCCGGCTGCGGCGAGGCAGAGCACGCACAGCCCGAAAACCCTCAACGAGGATCCGCCTGGAACCAGGATGCGGCAGCGGGAGAGAAGGAAAGAGGGCAGGATCGTCAACACCGGCTTCGACCTGCAGCGAGTGAGTGTTCTCATTTTATCCCAGGAAGGCTCCCCCGGGCGCTGAATCGGCCCAGATCCTTCAGATCCGTCCGGATGAGGGTAGGATTCCCTCCTATGGAGAACGACGACCAGGAGGTGGTCGCCCGTTATCTGCGGGGAGAGGCCGAGGCGGTGGGGCTGGTGGACGGCTGGATCCAACGGGCCGCCTGGCCCTTCCAGCGCCGCCTGTCCAGCCGTTGGGACGATCTGTTGCAGGACGTTCGGCTGGAGGTCACCCGGCTGCTCGGCCAGGGCAAGTTCCGGGGTGAGTCGGCGCTGCGGACCTACCTCTGGCGGGTGGTCAACCACACCTGCCTCGACCAGATCCGCGCCCAGACCAAGTGGCAGTGGGCCGACCTCGACGACCTGGAGCGCGACGGCCCGGTCGCCGGTACCGGCCCGGTGGCGCCCTCGCCGCCCTCCCGGCACGAGGACCGCGACCTGCTGCTGCGGGTGCTCGAACGGGCCTCGGAGGACTGCCGGGAGCTGTGGCGCATGCTGGTCGCCGGCCTCTCCTACCGGGAGATGAGCCAGCGCCTCGGGGTGGCGGAGGGCACTCTGCGGGTGCGGGTTCTGCGCTGCCGGGAGAAGGCGACCTCGACGCGGGAGGACCTGCTGGGCCGTGACAAAGGGGTAACGAAACAGCCCGGCGCGCGCCTATCCTCGTCGGAGAGCTGAATGATGAACTGCGAACAAGCCATCGAGCTGCTGCCCTGGTTGCTGAACGGAACCCTGCAAGAGAGCGAGCGCCAAGCCGTGCGAGAGCACCTGGCGGGTTGTGACCGCTGCCGGGAGGCCCTGGCCGAGACGCGGTTCGCCTGGAGCGTCTACGACCAGCACCTGCCGTCCGAGGCCCTGGTCGCCCTGGCGTATGGCGACCGCCTGCCGGATGGCCTCGATCCGGCTCTGGCGGAGCGCCACCTGGCCACCTGCCCGCAGTGCGCCGCCGAGCTGGAGCTGGTCCGCACCAGCCGCCACCTCGAAGAGGACGAGCGGATCGCGCCGATGCCCTTCCAGCGGAAGGACCGCGCGGCCGGCGCCTCGACGACCGTGCCGGCCGCGGCTCCCCTGGTCCGGACCAGCGTGCGGGCCTGGCGCTCCTCGGCTCTCGCCGCCAGTCTCGTCGGCGTGGTCGCCCTGAGCGGCTGGATTCACAACGGCCAGCGGGTGCATTCGCTGGAAGAGCGGCTGGCCCAGGTCTCCACCGGGACGGAAGCGACCGTGGAGCCCTCCTCTCCGCAGCCCGCGCCGCCCATCGCCTCGGCTCCGGTCCCCTCTGCTCCTTCCGGCGGTGCCGCTCTCGGAGAGACGGAGCGCCTGCGGGCCGCCGAGGCGCAGCTCCAGGAGGCTCAGGCGAAGCTCCAGGAGCAGAGCCGGCAGATCGCCGAGATCGAGAAGCAGGTGCAGTCCCGGCCGACCTCCAAGGCGGGGCTGGAGGCCAACTTCCAGTCCGTCGAGATCGAGCCCGCCGCGGCCGAGCGCGGGGGGGACGCCGACGCGGTCGAGATCCGGGCGGACCGGGGCGCGGCCGTCAGCCTCACCGCCGACCACCGGGAGACTCACAAGACCCATGTCCTGGAGGTCCTCGACGCCGCCGGCAAGCCGGTCCTGACCGTCCCCGGCCTGCAGCGCAACACCGGCGACGTGGACACCTACACCTTCGGGATCCCGCCGGGCCGCCTCGCCCCGGGCACCTACACGGTCCAGGTGTCCGCCCAGGAGAACGGCCAGAAGGTGGCGTTCGAAAAGTACCTGATCCGGGTGGTCTAGCTACAGCTTCTGCGCCGCGGCCCCGTAGATGGCGAGGGTCGCGGCGTCCTGCACGAAGGCCACCACTCCGAGGTTCTGCCGCTTCCAGCGCTTGTCGATTCCAAGGGCGATCTCGTCCGAATGCCGGGCCCCCGCTTCGGCGGGCAGGGTGAACGCCTTCTCCAGCCGGCGCACCACGTAATCGTTCTTGAGGGTCCGCGAGGCGTTCTCCCCCGCCCCGACCGGAGTGCTCAGCCCGGTCTCGTAGACCGCCACCCAGAGGTCGAGGTTGCCCTTCGCCGGCAGGGCGGGAGCGAGTTGGACTCCCACCTTCGCCTGGAGCTGGTCGCCGGCCCCCGGCTGGACGGCGAGCGTGACCCGGGCCGCCGGATCGGTCGCCAGCGCCTTGTCGATCCGGCGCATGACCTCTCCCTCGTTCGAGCCGACGCACTCGCTGGCACCGTTGACCACGAGCTGCGGCGTATAGATCCGGTTGCTGCGGAACGCCCGCCCATACGCCTTCTGCCTTTCCGACCAGCGCGGCGACGAGAACGGGTCGGTCCAGCCGATGTAGTTCCAGTAATCCACATGGAACGAGAGGGGGATCACCTTGCCGGCCAGGCGGGGGTTCTGCTCCAGCTTCGCAAGCAGCCGGTCCGCCGGAGGGCAGCTCGAGCACCCCTGGGAGGTGAACAGCTCGACCACCACCGGCGAGCCGGAGATGGACTTGCCGGCCGGGGCGGCCTCGCTGCCGGAAAGCATCAGCAAAGGCAAGACGGCCAGGGCGAGCAGGAGAAGCAAGGGGAACGATTTCATGGCTGAAGACCTCCGGGAAGCACGCGGAAGATGCGCGGCTTCGCTCATGATGGTACGGGCGGCCGGGAAGAGCGGTTTGGAACCAGAGTTGCCCTTGCGGGTGAGGCGAAAGGTTTTGCCGGCATGGGAGAAGGGTATGCAGGGGATCGGGTATTGTTTCGGATTGCCGGGCAACACAAGCAGGCTGCCAAGATAGAGATGCGAGGACTCGGGATGGTCTCGCCGGCATTCGAGAACCCTTCGCGGATAGCCGGACAAGGCTGCTCTGCAGCACAACAACTCTGATTTGCAGCAGAAGAAGGCTTCCGCGCTCTCGGTGAAGGATTTTCTGTTGCAGGTCAGCTCGTGCAGGTTCCCCGCCAAAGCATGTCAGCAACCCGCGAAGTCTTCTCCGCTCCCGGCAAGGGCTGTTTTGCAGACCGACAACGTCGACGAGCCGTCCACAAAAGAGGTTCGGCTCCTGGATCGGTCATTTTGATGCAAATGACCGATCGCGGAGGCCCCGCTGCTCCGCGAACCACTTCTTGGGCCGCAGGATCTTCCAGTCCCGCTGGCCGTTCTGGAGATCCAGACCGACGTCGAGCCGGCCGTAGCGCGCATAGAGGGCTCCGTTCGGTCTTCCGGGTCCGAAGCGAAGATCGCCCAGCAGGAGGGCATTGCCGCCCGCGACCTTCATGTCGTCAAGCCGGGCGCCGCTCTGGGTCAGACGGACCTGCCCGGTGGCCGCGACGCCTTGCACGTCCAGCAGGTTGTCCACCCAGCGCAGGACCCGCTTGCGCTGCTCCGGGATGAACATCGCGAGCAGCGGACGCGGGTCGGACAGTGTGCCGTCGATCCCGGCCTTGAGATAGACCGGCGCTCCCGGCCGGATCACCGCGCCCTGGAGGCGAGCCCGGGCCCACCAGGGTAGCGCCGCTCCACCCGTTGGGCTTGGATCCAGTCTCCGGACCCCTCTCAGCTCCACCTGAGTACCCGAAATGTCAAAGCTGCGTTCCTGGAAGTCCACTTTGCGCAAAAGCGTGTGGACCGCCAGGTCGCCGCGCAGCCGGCGGTCCTCGAAACGGGCCGTCACCCCCTGGCCGTGCAGGCGCAGATCGCCGCTGCCCACCCACTGCGGGCCGGCGGCGCGGAAGCTGCCGCTGATCCGGCCCGAGCCGCCGAGCAGCCCGAAGGGCGCCGTCTTTGGCAGGTAGGCGTTGTAGTAGGAGAGGTCCGGGACCTCGGCCTGCGGCATCGCGATCGAGACCCATTGCGGCGTGAACAGCAGGTGCTGCGCGAGCCGCGGCGGCTCGGATCCTCCGGCGTCGATCCGCAGATCCCGCCCCTGGACGTGGGGCTTGCCCTGCCTGCCCCGCCGCAGACGGAACTCGTCCAGCACCATGCCGAGCCGGCCCACGGGGTTCGGCTGGCCCTTCTCACCGGGGTTCAGCTCCCAACGGACGCGTCCAGCCCCTTCGGCGAGGTAGTCCAGGAAACCGAGGGCGAGGTGGTCCGGCCGCGCCTCCATGAACGTCCCGGCGATGAATCCCCCCTCTTTCATGCGGAGGTCGGCCGTCATCGGCCCCGCCGCGCCCTGCAGGTCCACCCAGTGGATCGGCTGCAAGTAGAGGTTGAGCCAGTCCAGACCGCGGACCCGGCCCTGGATCTCCGCCCGGCCGCTCACGAAGCGGAGCATGTTCCAGCCCCGGAAATCCGCCGGCTGGTAGGAGGCGATATTGCCGGCCAAGCGGCCGCGGATCCCGCCGAGAATCGGCTCGCCAGCCCCGCCGGCTCCCAGCGCCAAGTTGCCGGAGGCCACCTCCACCCGGGCGCCCTCCAACTCGAAGCGCCGCCGCAGGCGCAGATCGAAGGCTCCCGCCGCCCGCGCCTCGCCCGAGAAGCGAACCTCCTCGATCCAGATCTCCCGCACGCCGGTCAGGTCGATGCCGGCGAGGCGGATCCGCCACGGCGGCCGAGGGGGAACCGGCTTTCCATCCTTCGCTTTCGGCGGCCCCGGCGGATAGAGCGCCTCCGGCGCGGGCCGGGGCGGGTTCGAGAAGCCCGGGATCGGCGGCTCCAGGGCGCGCCGGGTCACGGTCTTCTGATAGGGCGTGTCAGCCCGGCGCCGCAGGCGAAAGGAGACTCCTTCCCCCACCAGCCGGCTGACGATGAATTCCCGGTTGTAAAGCCGCAGGAGATCGATGTCCGCCGAGCCGCGATCGACCGCCACCCACCACTGGACGGTCCGGGTCTGGTTGCGGATCTCCAGCCCCTCGAATTGCACGACCCCGGGGAAGACGGTCCGCGCCGAGCGAAAGCGGATCAGGAGCCGCTCCGGCCGCCGGTTGAGGCGCTTTTCGAGCTCGCCCGAGCGCAGGAAGTGATTGCCGGCCCATAGATAGACGGGATAGAGGAGGGCCAGGAACAGGCCGGTCAAGGCCAGCAGACGAAGGACGAGGCGTTTCACAGGGACTCGATTCTTCGGGAGTGATGGTACTGCCCACACGGGCTCTGCAGAGCCCTCTTGCGAGAGTCGTGCCCGCTCTAGCAGAATGACGGCAGGAGGGCTCCGCCCCATGCCGGACCTCGAACACCGGCGCACCGCGCGTCTGACATTCCATCGTCCCCGTCCCGAGGACCTGGAGGACTACCTCGGTCTCCACAGCGATCCGGTCGTCACGGCTACCCTGGGGGGACCGCGGACCCCGGAGCAGACACGCGATTTCCTCGCCCGCACGCTTGCGCACTGGGAGACTCACGGCTTCGGCTGGTGGATCCTGCGGGACCCGGAAACCGGTCGCTTCGTCGGGCGCGGCGGTATCCGCTACAACACTTTCGAGATCGGAGAGGTCCTCGAGCTGGGCTACGCCTTCGTCCCAGACTGCTGGGGACGGGGCCTCGCCACCGAGCTGGCCCGCGAGAGCCTGCGGGTCGGCTTCGAGGAGCTGGAGCTGCCCGAGGTGGTGGCGATCACCCGCCCCGACAACTTCGCCTCACGCCGCGTGCTGGAAAAGGCCGGGATGCGCCTCGACGGGGAGATCACCTGGGTGGGACTGCCGCATGTGCTGTATCGGGTGCGGCGGGGGGATCTCTGAGGGAAATCAGCTCAGGAACATCGGCAGGTGGAGCACCTTCACGATGTTGGGCCGGTACCGCTCCCGGTCGTAGAAGCGCTCGACATCGACTCGCTTGGTGCCCTCGCCGACCGTGGTGATCGGCTCGGTGAGGAGGGTGGAGCTAACGGATAGTGCTCAGTTCGAAAGGCTCTCCGCCGCGAGAGGGTTCTTCCACCTGACCCCTTCGAACTGCTGGAAATCGCGATCGCTACTGCACACAGTGAGGTCGTGCTCGATGGCCAGGGCTGCAAGATGACAATCGGGCACCTGATTCGGATTCACCCCCGGTTGACGGAGAAGACGACCCAGAATCTCGGGATGGCGTAGCGTCGGCGCCGGCACCCATACGGACGGTAGCCTGAGCCAGCTCTGGACCTGTTCCCAAGCTGTTTCCATCGGAACAGGATTTTGGAACGCTTTCGGATTGCTCACCAGACGAACGAAGGCCAGGAGAGAAGGCCAGGGCAGCCCAACTCGCGGGGACTCGTTAAGTTGGCGGTTCAACCAGTAATGGGCGGCAGGGTGCTGGGGCATCTCCTCAGCGTAGGAGTAGATCAGAAGATTCGCGTCGACCAGAATCAACGGAAACTTTCCCCTTCCGCCCGCGCCAACGCCTCGGAAACATCATCCAGACTTCCAACCAAGCAGCTTCCGAGAGAGGCGGTCCCGGTCACGAAGCGTTCTGCCAATCCTGACTCCAAATGGGCGACTCCCTGTCTGAGCGCCCGGTCTACGATCTCCTCGAAGCTAGTCGCCCGGCTTCGCGCGAGCTGGTCCAGTGTCTTCAGAAGGTCGTCAGCCAGTTCGAGTGTGGTCCGCATGTACCGAGAATACGAGCGACTCGCGTTGGAGGCAAGGGATCTCTCTGAAGACGTGACGAAGCATGGAGGCATTGTCACGGAGCGCAGCCATTCCGTGGCACCCTCGGCGTGCGTCGTCACTGCCTCTGTCTACTTCGTCACGGATTTTGAGCAATATCAGCTCAAGAACATCGGCAGATGGAGCACCTTCACGATGTTGGGCCGGTACCGCTCCCGGTCGTAGAAGCGCTCGACATCGACTCGCTTGGTGCCCTCGCCGACCGTGGTGATCGGCTCGGTGGCATAGCGTCCGCCCAGGATGGAGAGAAGACAGCCGGTGCGGCCGTCCATGATCAGGTCGACCGCCATGCTGGCGAAGTTGTTGGCGACCAGCCGGTCGAGGGAGTCGGGCGGACCCGAGCGCATGAGGTAGCCCAGGCGCTGGTAGATCACCCGTTCGCCGGTGATGTCCTGAAGCCCTTCGCGGAGGATGCGGCCGACCCCGCCGAGCTGGCCGTGCCCCACGGCGTCGGTCTCGCCGGTCTCGATCGGCTGTCCC
>DATAHG010000641.1:0-3134 GCA_036263295.1 Thermoanaerobaculia bacterium
GTCCTTGATGATGCCGCCGCGCTCGGCGCGGCTGCCCACCATGAAGCCGGTCACGTCCTGCAGGAACAGGAGCGGGATCTTCTTCTGATTGCACAGCTCGACGAAGCGCGCCCCCTTGTCCGCCGACTCGGAGTAGATGACCCCGCCGATCTGCAGCTCGCGGTCGGCCTCTCCGGTGCCGGTACGGCGCGGCACGATCGAGCGCTGGTTGGCGACGATCCCGACCGCGTGGCCGCCGATCCAGCCGGTGCCGCAGACCAGGGTGCGGCCGTAGGTCGCCTTGTACTCATCGAGCTCGCTGCCATCGAGCAGCCGGGCCAAGATCTCGTAGGTGTCGTAGGGGCGAGAGCGGTCGGCCGGCAGGATGCCGTAGAGATCCTCGGCCGGATAGAGCGGCTCGACCGGCTCGCGCCGGGCGAACGGAGCACGCTCGCCGCGCGCCATCTGGGCGAACTGGCTGCGGATCTTCTCCAGGCAGGAGGCGTCGTCCGGATGGCGATGGTCCACCACGCCCGAGACGTCGCACTGGACCAGGGCGCCGCCCAGCTCCTCGTTGTCGATGTCCTCGCCGATCGCGGCCTTCACCAGGTGGGAACCGGCGAGGAAGATCGAGCCGGTCCCCTCCACGATGTGGGACTCGTCGCTCATGATCGGCAGGTAGGCGCCGCCGGCTACGCAGGAGCCCATGATGGCCGCCATCTGGAAGATCCCCTCGGCCGACAGGCGGGCGTTGTTGTAGAAGGCCCGCCCGAAGTGCTCCTTGTCGGGGAAGATCTCGTCCTGAAGAGGCAGGAAGACGCCGGCCGAATCGACCAGATAGACGATCGGCAGGCGGTTTTCGAGGGCGATCTCCTGGGCCCGCAGGACCTTCTTGCAAGTAAGGGGGAACCAGGCGCCCGCCTTGACCGTGGCGTCGTTCGAAACCACCACGACATCGCGGCCGTGGATCTGGCCGATCCCGATCACCACGCCGGCGGCGGGAGCGCCGCCATACTCCTGGTAGAAGCCGTCGGCCACCCAGAGGCCCAGCTCCAGGAACGGCGCCCCGGGGTCGCAGAGCGCCTCGACGCGCTCGCGGGCCGTCATCTTGCCCTGCGCGCGCTGCTTGTCCTGCGCCTTGAGGCCGCCGCCCAGCCGGATGCGGTCCTCTTGCTCGCGCAGCCGGTCCAGCTCGGCGCGCCAGTGCCCGGACTGGCGCTCGAACGTCTCGTTGCGGTTGATCTTGCTTTCCAGGATCGCCAAAAGGGGCCTCCTCCTTGCCAAAAGCCCGGGGATTATACGTGCTGCCCGCCGTTTCGCTGTACCCGCTGGCCCGCGACTTGCTAAATCTTTCTGGCATAAGTTGTTGTCCGCGAAGTCCCGGGACCGGCCGGGCGTCGCGGTCTTCCGACAACAAGGAGGCGGCGGATGGCGGACGACCTTTTCAGGGAGCGCTGGCCGCAGGTTCGGAGGGATGCACGGCTCTTCTGGGGAAAGCTCACCGAGGACGACTGCGAACGAGTCAACGGCAACCGCGAACGGCTGATCTCCTATCTCCAGGGGCGTTACCTCTGGAGCCGGGCGAAGGCCGAGTCCGAGATCCGGCTCTTCCTGGAGGCGATGGAGGCTCCGGTCCTCCTCTCCGGGGAAGGGCGGTTCGGGGAGAGCCGGCGCTAGACCGAGCAGACCGGGTGTTAGCATCCGCCTCATGAGGATTCGCCTGCTGGCATTCGCGAGCGCCGGGGACGCTCTCGGCGCGGGAGAGATGGATTTCGAGCTGCCCGAGGGGAGCCGGGTGGCGGATCTGCGGGAGCGGCTGGACCGCGACTACCCTGCCCTCGCTCCGCTCTGGCCACGCCTGGCGGTGGCGGTGGACGGCCGGGTTGTCCCATTCGATGAGCCCATCCCGGACGGCGCCGAGGTGGCGCTCCTGCCCCCGGTGTCCGGCGGCAGCGGCGGGGGACTGGGCCGTGAAAAAAATGGCATCACCGAAGGCCCGATCGACCTGGGCGCCGTGATCGCGAGCGTCGCCGGCCCGGACTGCGGCGCCGTGGTGGTGTTCGTCGGGACGGTGCGCGACCGCCACCAGGGGCGGCCGGTCGCAAAGCTCACCTACACCGGCTACCCCGCCATGACCCGGGCCGGTTTCGACCGCATCACCGCCGACCTGGAGGCGGCCCATCCCGGGTTGCGGGCGGCGATCGTCCACCGGCTCGGCGAGGTCCCGCTCGGAGAGGCGAGCGTGGTGATCGCGGTCGCCTCCCCCCACCGGCCTGCCGCCTACGAGGCGAGCCGCACCGCCCTCGAACGGCTCAAGGCCGAGATCCCGATCTGGAAGCGGGAGCACTACGCGGACGGCGAGGTGGTCTGGCGCGAGGAGGAGCCGTTGCGGGTCTGAGGGCGGCTCAGTTGCCGCCCGCGGTCGTGGCCGAAGGCGCCGGCCCGGAGCCGTCTTCCCGTTGCGCCAGCACCCAGGCCCGAAATCCGGTTTCCAACTCGGGCCAGGAGCGCCCCAGCCGCTGGCGCAGGGCCTCCGGCGCCGGCGGCTCCCCGGCCGCGATGGCGTCGAGAAAGGCGTGGAACTTCGGCGCCAGCGCTCCCCCCTCGCCGTCCAGGAGATAGCGCACCCAGAACGAGGACTGGGCGTAGCTCAGGCTCCCCTCGTGGCTCACGAAGGAGCTCCAGTCCAGGGCCAGAAGCTCGGGCAGCGGCAGGGTCTTGCCCTCCTCCAGCGCCACGACGAGCTGCTGGAGGGCGGATCTGGGGCCGAACATCTGGATGCGGGCCCCGTACCGCACGGTGAGGCCGCCGAGGGTACCGGGCTGAAGACGGCCGGCGTCGCTCACCTGCGACTGCGCGAGATCGTCGGCGATCCCCTCGTCCAGCCAGCTCGGCAGCAGCGGCCCCAGGGCACGGCGGTTCAGCAGGTGGGCCAGCTCGTGGACCAGGGTCGAGCCCACCTCATAGCGCGGCCGCCCCTCGTCGAACAGAACGACGATGCCGTAGCCGCTGTTGCCGCTCGCCGACAGCCGGGCGAGTTGGGCGTCCTGGCCCTGGATCGCCTGGTAATCGCTCTCCTGGGCGTAGAGGACGATCGCCTCCGCCGGCTGGCCGATCGGCTGGCGGCCGTAGCGGGCGCGGTAGATGTCCTCCAT
>DATAHG010000642.1:0-11954 GCA_036263295.1 Thermoanaerobaculia bacterium
CGCGCCGCTCGCGCTGCCGGTCCTTCCCGAGGACACCTACGTGCGCTATGCCGCGGCGCTGGACGTCCAGGGGGGCGTGGGCGAGCGCCACGAGATGGGGCGGTTGCCCCAGCACTTCGCCGACATGCACGGCTGGGACGCGATGGTGGACGAGGTGGCGCGGGTCTACCGCACCCTGCCGCCGGAGGACCAGGCGCGGGCCCGGATCTTCGCCCAGAACTACGGCGAGGCCGGGGCGATCACCGAGCTCGGCCACGGGCGGGGCCTGCCGCCGGTCCTCTCCGGCCACAACAGCTACTACCTGTGGGGGACCGGCGGCTGGCAGGGGGACCTCCTGATCGTCCTGGGCGGCGACGAGGAGGACAACCGGCAGGTCTGCAAGGACCTGCGGCGGGTGGGGGAGGTCCGCTGCGGCGACTGCATGCCGTACGAGGACCGCAATCCGGTCTACCTCTGCCGCGGGCTCGATCCGCCGATCGATCGGCTCTGGCCGCGGCTCAAGCGGTATATCTGACTCGGTGTCCTCAGAAGCGGTACGACAACCCGAGCGACAGCACCGGATAATAGTCGTAGTCCTGAATGTCCTCCTCGATGTCCTCGGCCTCGCGGTCGAGCTGGATCTGGAGCAGCGCGCGGGCGATCGGGTCGTTGAGCGGGCTGCCCGCCGGGATCCGCGGCGTGAGCGTCACGTCGCCACCGCCCAGGAACACCACACCGAGGTCGAACGAGACGCCCAGCCTGCGCGACGTCTTCAACGCGTTGCCCCAGCCGATCCCGGCGTACGGCGAGACCGGATCGAAATCGATCGTGCCGTCGAGAGTCCCGACCAGATTGACCGGCACCGGGATTCCGCCGATGTTGTACGACCCCGAGGCCGGCGGCAGGCTCCGCCCCTCGATCTCCGAATCGTTGTAGATCACGCCGCCGGTCAGGCGGAAGCCGTGGCCGCCGGGATGCCAGTCCAGGAAGCCGGTGCCGGTGCGGGCGCGGGCTTCGGCGTCGTATTCGATATCGCTCGCCTCGCGCCTCTCCGAGTAATTGAAGGCGTTGGCGCCGAGGCGGACCTCGACCTGCTCGCCGAGGCCGGTGGTCAGCTCGACACCCCCGCCGAGCGTCCCCGCCTTGAGGCCGAGAGCGGTCTGGGACCGCGCGGCGGCGGGGAGGCAGAGGGCGGCGAGCAGGAGCGCCAGGATATGGAGTCGTCGGTTCATGGGTGGTCTCCTCGTTGCATCCCCCGGGTGCTTGCAAGGGCGGGGCCGCCCGGGCCCGCTGAGATCTGGCGATATAGTCACCGCGAGGAGGTGCGAGCGATGCAGATCGGGATGATCGGACTGGGACGCATGGGCGGCAACATGGTGCGGCGACTGCTGAAGGGAGGGCACGAGTGCGTCGTGTTCGACCGCAGCCCGGAGGCCGTGGCCGCCCTGGCAAAGGAAGGGGCGGTGGGGGCGTCGTCGCTCGACGACTTCGTCGCGAAGCTGAACGCTCCCCGCACGGCGTGGCTGATGGTGCCGGCCGGCGAGCCGACCGAGGAGATGGTGCGCCAACTCGGCGAGCGCCTGGCGGAAGGCGACGTCATCATCGACGGCGGCAATACCTATTTCAAGGACGATGTGCGGCGGGCCCACCAGCTTGCGCCGCGCGGCATCCGCTACGTGGACGCCGGCACCAGCGGCGGCATCTGGGGGCTCGAACGAGGCTACTGCCTGATGGTCGGCGGCGAGACCGAGACGGTACAGCGTCTTGATCCAATCTGGAAAACTCTCGCGCCGGGGCGCGGCGACGTGCCGCCGTCGCCGGGGCGCGAAGGCAAGGCGACCACGGCCGAGGACGGCTATCTGCACTGCGGCCCGGTGGGCGCCGGCCACTTCGTGAAAATGGTTCACAACGGCATCGAGTACGGCCTGATGCAGGCGTACGCCGAAGGGTTCGACATCTTCCGCGCCGCGGGCGGCGCCGGCGTGCCGGAAGACCAACGCTATGACTTGAACCTCGCCGACATCGCCGAGGTCTGGCGGCGCGGCAGCGTGGTCGCCTCGTGGCTTCTGGATCTCACCGCGAGCGCGCTCGCCGAAAGCCCGAATCTCGAAGAGTTCACCGGCTCCGTACAGGATTCCGGCGAAGGGCGCTGGACCGTGCAGACCGCGGTCGAGCAGGCCGTGCCGGCGAACGTCCTGTCCGCCGCGCTCTTCACGCGCTTCCGCTCGCGCCAGGATCACACCTTCGGTGAAAAAGTGCTCTCGGCCATGCGCCACAAATTCGGCGGCCACGTCGAACGGCCTTCGGGAGGCTAGACGACCATGGCGACCATCGATCCGAACGAAGAGCGTTACGAGCCGGTCCACGAGCAACCGGCGCCGCCGTGCATCATGGTCCTCTTCGGGGCGACCGGCGACCTCACCAAACGCAAGCTCCTGCCGACGCTCTACAACCTTTCGGTGAGCGAGCTGCTGCCGAAAGAGTTCGCGGTGATCGGCGTGTCGCGGCTCGAATCCACCGAGCCGGAGTTCCGCAAGGACATGGCGGAAAACCTCAAGAAATTCGCCCCCGGGCCGCTCGACAAGAAGCGCGTCGACGACCTCATCAATCGCATCTACTACCTGCCGGGGGAGATCACCGATCCCGATCTGTTCCAGCGCCTCAAGAAGAAGATCGCCGCGGTCGACAAGGAGCAGAAGACGGGCGGCGCCTGCCTGTTCTACCTCGCGATCCCGCCGAGCTTTTTCGGCGAGACCGTGAAACAGCTCGGCGCCGCCGGGCTCACCGAAGAGAAGGGGGAGGCCTGGCGCCGCGTGGTGATCGAAAAGCCGTTCGGGCACGATCTCGACTCGGCGATCGCCCTCAACAACGAGGTCCGCTCGGTCCTCAACGAAAAACAGATCTACCGCATCGACCACTATCTCGGCAAGGAGACGGTCCAGAACATCCTCGCCTTCCGCTTCGCGAATGGCATCTTCGAGCCGGTCTGGAACCGGCGCTACATCGATCACGTGCAGATCACCGCCGCCGAATCGGTCGGCGTCGAAGGGCGCGGCCGCACCTACGAAGAGGCCGGCGCGTTGCGCGACATGGTGCAGAACCACATGCTGCAGCTCCTCGCGATCACCGCGATGGAGCCGCCGATCTCGTTCGGCGCCGACGCGGTGCGCGACGAGCGCGTGAAGGTGCTGCAGGCGATCAAGCCGCTCTCGCACGAAGACGTGCTGCACAACACCGTGCGCGGCCAGTACGGCGAAGGCACGATCGAGGGCGAGCACGTGCCGGCCTACCGCGCCGAGGACAACGTCGATCCGAAATCGAACGTCGAGACCTATGTGGCGCTGCGGCTGCAGATCGACAACTGGCGCTGGGCCGACGTGCCGTTCTATCTGCGCACCGGCAAGCACCTGCCGCGCCGGGTCACCGAGATCGCGATCCAGTTCCGGCGCGCGCCGCTCATGCTGTTCCGCGACATGCCGATCGAGCGGCTGCCGTCGAACCTGCTGGTGATCCACATCCAGCCGGACGAGGGAATCTCGCTGCGTTTCCAGGGCAAGGTGCCGGGTCCGGTGATGCGGCTCGGCACGGTGAAGATGCATTTCCAGTACGCCGATTATTTCGGCAGCTCGTCGCACACCGGCTACGAGACGTTGCTCTACGACGTGATGACGGGCGACTCGACGCTCTTCCACCGCAGCGACATGGTCGAGGCGGGATGGTGCGTGGTGACGCCGATCCTCGATGTCTGGCGGGCCCTGCCGCCGCGCGATTTCCCCAATTACGAAGCGGGCTCGTGGGGTCCGAAAGAAGGGGACGAGCTGATCCAGAAGGACGGGCGGCGGTGGAAGGTCTAGGCCGTTTGCGCCTTCGGATCGAAGACGACAAGGACCGGCTGGCGCAGGTGGCGGCGGCGGAGATCGCGGGCGCGATCTCTGCCGTGTTGATCGAAAGAGATCGCTGCGCGGTCGCGCTCACCGGCGGCTCGACGCCGCGCGCCGCCTATCGCCTTCTCGGCGAAGAGCCTTTCCTGAGCCGGCTCGCGTGGGACAGGATCCATTTCTTCTGGGGCGACGAGCGCCACGTGCCACCCGATCACGCCGACAGCAACTTCCGCATGGCGCACGAGGCTTTTCTCGCGACAGTGCCGGTGCCGGCGGAGAACATCCATCGCATCCCCGCCGAAGACGCGGACGCGGCGCGCGCCGCTTCGTCCTACGAAGAGACGCTGCGCGGCTTCTTCCATCTGAATGCGGACGAGAAGCCGCGTTTCGATCTCCTGCTGCTGGGGCTCGGGCCGGACGCCCACATCGCCTCGCTCTTTCCGGGCAACGCCGCGCTCCACGAGCACCAGAAGCTCGTGATCGCTCCGTGGGTGGAGAAGATGGATACCTTCCGCATCACCCTCACCGTGCCGGTGCTCGACAACGCGGCGCGCGTGCTCTTCCTGGTGAGCGGCGAAGAGAAATCCGCAGCCGTGCGCAACGTGCTCGAAGGGGAGAGGAACCCCGACCTTTATCCGGGGCAGCTCCTGCGTCTCAAGGATGGAGAGGTGATCTGGCTGCTCGACCGCGACGCGGCGAGCCGTTTATCGAGGCACTGAGAAGCGGATACTGAGAAGCGGCACGACGTTCCGATCCCGGGGCAAGGTACGGATCACGCCGTGCGAAATAGGCGGCACCGGTCGCTTCAATCTGCCCTGTCCATTCAACTGAACCGACTTCAACAACGCCCCAAACCCACCCTGAAGCGCCGCCCGCGAAAGAGAGCTCATCGCCTCGAGGCCTCGGCAGCAGACGATTTCCGTCGAGGCCTTTTGGCCGGGCTCTCCAGAACGTCTCTTACTCGCCTCCCTTTTTTCCAGCCTTCGAAGCGGTCTTCTTCGCGGCCTTCTTGGGGGCGGCTTTCGCGGTCGCCGTCTTCTTCACAACCTTGGCGGCCGTGGTCTTCTTGGCGGCGGGCTTGGCGGCGGTCGTCTTCTTCGCCGCGGTCACCGTCTTCTTCGCGGTCGTCTTCTTGGCGGCGGGCTTTGCCGCGGTGGTCTTCTTCGCGGCCGGCTTCGCAGCCGCCGCTTTGGTGGCGGTCTTCTTGGCGGCCGGCTTCGCGGCCGCCGCCTTGGTGGCGGTCTTCTTCGCGGCGGGCTTCGCGGCCGCAGTCTTGGTGGCGGTCTTCTTCGCGGCCGGTTTCGCAGCCGCAGTCTTCTTCGCGGCTCCCTTCGTCGCTGCACTCTTCGTAGCCATGGAGTCAATCTCCTTTCGTGGATTGCCCAGAATGGGGCTGGATAATGGAATCTAATGTACGACCCAAGATATGGGGTGTCAAGAGATTTTGCTCCTCTAGGTCTAGTGACCCACTGCACACTGCGCTGTTCACTCCCCGAAATCGGGACGGAAATCGGATTTCCGGATGGGCCTCGCGGCATTCCGCGAACGCGGGCGCAACGCGCGGCCCAAATCGGGCAACGTGAGAAAACATCAATAACGGCGGGCGTTTGCGCGAAGGAGCGGGAGGCGCGGAGAGCGAGAGAGGAAACGGCGGGCCGCCCCTTCGGGCGAAGAGGCGGCGGTCGGATCAGTACGCGTTGTGGTGCTTGATCGCGTGGCGCACGGTCATCCAGAGAATCTTGAAATCGAGCGAGAGAGACCAGTTCTGGATGTAGTAGAGGTCGTACTGGATGCGCTTCTTGATCGACGTGTTGCCGCGCCAGCCGTGGACCTGAGCCCAGCCGGTGATGCCGGCCTTCACGCGATGGCGCAGCATGTAGCGCGGGATCTTGTGCTTGAACTCACGCA
The DNA here is from genome assembly GCA_036263295.1 of Thermoanaerobaculia bacterium. Taxonomy (GTDB): domain Bacteria; phylum Acidobacteriota; class Thermoanaerobaculia; order Multivoradales; family UBA5704; genus DATAHG01. Next base: position 5,769 of record DATAHG010000642.1, read on the forward strand.
CGAACGTCGGACGCTCCGGGCGCGGGCCGACGATCGACATGTCGCCGGTGAGAACATTCCAGAGCTGCGGCAGCTCGTCGATCGACCAGTGGCGCAGGAACGAGCCGACGCGCGTGCGTCGCGGATCGTCGCGGATCGCCCACACCGGGCCGCTGCTCGCTTCGGCGTTCACGCGCATCGAACGGAACTTGAGGATCATGAACGACTTTCCATCGAGCCCCATGCGCTCCTGCCGGTAGAAGATCGGACCGCGGTCCTCGAGCCAGATGGCGAGCGCGGCGAGCGGCAGGAAGGGGAGCAACGCGAGGATCGCGGCGAGCGCGACCGCGATGTCCATGCCGCGCTTCATCATGCTGTTCCAGCCCTGCAGCGGCACCTGCGAAAGGTTGATCACCGGCGTGCCGTCGACATCCTCCATCGCGGCGTTGAGCGCGACGTATTGCAGGATGTCCGGCACCAGCTTGATGTCCACGCACTCGCGCGCCATCAGCTCCAGCATCTGGAGCATCTTCTTGTGAGCGTCGAGCGGCAGCGCGAGATAGACCTGATCGATGTTGTGCGAGGCGAGGATCTCTTCGGCCTGACGCAACGCTCCGAGCACCGGCACGCCGCACACCAGCGTGCCGGCCTTGCCCGGATCGTCGTCGAGAAAGCCGACGACCTGGAAACCCATCTCGCGGTGCGCGAGGATCTTCTGCGTGATCTCGCGGCCGGCGACGCCCGCGCCGATCACCAGGATGCGCTGCAGGCTGTTGCCGTAGAGACGGACGCGGCGCAGCACGAAGCGGGTGACGATGCGCGTGGTCGAGACCAGGACCAGGTCGGCGAACGCGAAGAGGCCGACGAAGGCGCGGCTGAATGTGAAGTATTCGGTGCTGCCCGGCGCCGCCGGGGGACGGTACCAGGCGATCACCACCGACAGCAGGACGGTCGCGAGGAAGACCGCCACCACGATGGTGAGCACCTCGTCGACCCGGCTGCGGTTGCGGCGGCTCTGATAGAGGCCGTGGAAATAGAACACCACGGGCCAGAGCACCAGCACGAAAGGAATCAGCCGGAGGTACGGCCCGAGCTCCGGCACATTCTTGGTCAGCGGGATGACCTCGACCTCGAAGCGCAACGTCCAGGCGGCGAAGAAGGCCGCGAGGGTCGCGAGCAGGTCCCCGGCCAAATAGATTCCGGCGGTCGTTCGGTGGCGTTGTCGGATCAAGAGAGAGAGGCCCTCACATTCGAGAACGGAGGAGACGACAAGAGAGCGTTCAAACGCTCAACGAACCTTGAAGCAGAAAAAGACTCGGCGCGCTTGCGCAGGTCCAAAGAATTGAATCCCATTCTCAGTGTCTTGTCAATCGCCTCGGCCACATCGGCCGGCCCGAGGCAGTCCGGGTAGAGCACTCCGTGGCGGCCATCCTCGACGATGTCGAGGATCCCGCCGCGGGCGGTGGCGACCACCGGCGTGCCGCAGGCGAGGGCCTCGACCGAGGCGATCCCGAAGTCCTCGATGCCCGGCTGGATGAAGGCGCTGGCACCGCGGTAGAGGTCGCGGAGGTGCCGGTTGTCCACCTGTCCGAGGAAGCGGACCCGCGTGCTCCCCAGGGCCTCCAGGCGCTCGCGCTCGGGGCCTTCCCCCACGATCCGCAGCTCGATCCCGAGCCGTTCGCACGCCGCCATCGCGACGTCCACGCGCTTGTAGGGGGCGAGTGCCGAGACCATGAGGCAGTAAGGCTCCTCTTTCTGAGGCTTGCCCGGAGTGAAGAAGTCCACGTCGACCGGCGGGTGTACGACCTCGGAGTCGCGGCCGTAGTAGGTCTTGATCCGCCTGGCGACGAACCCGGAGTTGGCCGCGAAGAGGTTTACGCGGGTGGCGGACGAAACGTCCCAGGCCCTGAGGCCGGTCAGGGCGAGCGAGCGCAGGCGCGGGCCCACCCCGCGGCGCTTGGGGAAGTAGACGTGCTCCTGGTCCCAGGCGTAGCGCATCGGAGTGTGGCAGTAGCAGAGGTGGAACGCGTCCGGCGGCGCGATCACCCCCTTGGCCACGCAGTGGCTCGAGCTGATCACCAGGTCGAAGCCCGAGAGGTCCAGCTCCTCGATGGCGGCCGGGAAGAGCGGCAGGTAGGTCCGGTAGTGCCGCTCGATGCGCGGGGCGCGCTGCAGGAAGCTGGTATGGATCGGGTGGCTCTCGATCGCGGCGCTGACCTTCCCCGGGAAGTGGAAGAGGGTGAAGATCGGGGCCTCGGGATAGAGCGCGCAGAGGTGCTCCAGCACCTTCTCGCCGCCGCGCATGCCGGTCAGCCAGTCGTGCACCAGGGCGACCCGGAGCTCGCGCCGCGGGATCATCGGGGGAGCCGGGGCGGGCATCGGCAGCCTCATGCGCCCCCCTCGCCGCGCACGATCTCGCGGAAGGAGTCGGTCCGGATCTCGCCGGTCGCGGACTCCGGCCGGCGCAGAGGGTCGAGCACCGGGGCCCGCCCCTCGATCGCGGCGCGGTAGATCTCCAGGGTCTGCCGGGCGGTGTTCTCCCAGCGGAAGAAATCGGCCCGCTTGGCGCCGAGCTTGGCGAGCGAGCCGCGGTGGTCGGCGTCCGCCATGCAGTGGGCGATCGCCCGCGCCATCCCCTCGACGTCGAGAGGATCGACCAGGTGGGCATACCCCTCCGCGATCTCCTTGAGGGCCGAGGTGTTGGAGGTGATCACCGCGAGGCCGGAGGCCATGGCCTCGACCACCGGCAGGCCGAAACCCTCGTAGAGCGTGGGGTAGAGGAACAGCGTCGCCCCCTGATAGATGGCGGGCAGCGCTTCCTGCGCCACATGGCCGAGCAGGCGGACCTTGTCGCCGATCCCGAGGTGCTGGGCGCGCTGGCGGATCTTGAACTCGTTGGCCTCGCGGTTGCCGACGCAGATCAGCGGCGCGTCGAACTGGGCGATGCCGCGCGCCCGGGCATAGGCCTTGACCACTGTGTCGAGGTTCTTGTGCGGCTTGGGGTTGCCGACGAACAGGACGTACGGGCGCTCGATCCCGAGATCGCGCAGCCAGCGGTCCAGCTCCTCGGCCGGCAGCCGGTCGCGGAAGACGTCCTCGACGCCGTTGTAGACCGCGTTGATCTTGCGGCCGTCCACCTCGAAATACTGCATGAGGTCGGACTTGGTGTTCTGCGACACGGCGATGATCTGGTCGCCGCGCGTGAGGCTGCGGCGGATCATGCGCTGAGCATAGAGAAAGGCGAAGTTGCTCGGCAGGAACTCCGGATAGAGCAGGTGGATGATGTCGTGGATCGTCACCACCACCTTGGACGGAACCACCGCCGGCAACACGTAATGGGTCGAGTGGTAGAGGTCGAGCTTCATCCGGAAAAGCCGCCAGGAGAGGGTCGCCAGCTCGCGGATCGAATAGACCGGCGACTTCTCGACCACCGTCTGGAAGTTGTCGGGGAGCTGCCGCGTGATGTCGCGGTCCTGGGGGCGGACCAGCAGGACGTAGCGGCTGTCGAGGTCGATCCGGGCGAGCGCGTCGATCAGGTTGCGCACATAGGTGCCGATGCCGAAGTCCTGAATTTTTCGGGCGTCGATACCGATGGTGTAGGCCAAAACCGGGCGCTCCTTGGAGACGGGGCAACTTCACGGCGGTGATCGCACCGTCGTGCTCAAAGCCGCGAGTCTATTGGACGGAGCCCGATCGTACCACCGGAAAGGCCGAAAAAGAGCCGCTTTTTCACGCCAGAGCGTCGAAAAACACCTCTTCCATCTCGCGCGCGGCGCGGTCCCAGTTGAAACGCGCGGCGCGTTCGACCGACCGGGCACCCAGCTCGCGCTCGCGGCCGGGGTCCGCCAGGAGGTCGTGGAGCGCCGTGGCGAGAGCCCCGGAGTCCTGCGGCGGCACCTGGATCCCGGCGTCCCCCACCACCTCGGGGAGGCTGGAGGTATTGGAGACGACCGCCGGGATGCCGCACGCCATGGCCTCGGCCGGCGGCAGGCCGAAGCCTTCATAAAGCGAGGGATAGACGAAGATCCGGGCGGCCTGGAAGAGACGGACCAGGCGGCTGCGCTCGACGTGGCCGAGGTTGACCAGCCCGAGCGGCTTGAGGGTCTCGATGCGGCGCACTAGATGCTGGCTCCCCCAGCCGTAGGGGCCGGCGAGGACCAGCGGCGGGGTGCGGTCCGGCTCGGCGTTGCGCAGCCCCTCCCAGGCGTCGAGGATGGCCCCGACGTTCTTGCGCGGCTCCAGGGTGCCGGCATAGAAGAGGTAGCCCTCCGGGGCGCCGAGCTCGGCCCGGGTGGCGGCGATCTCGGCCGGCGCGCCGGGGCGCAGCTCCGGGTCCACCCCGGGATAGACCACGCGGACCTTGGCGGCGGCCTGGGGAAAATGAAAGGCGATGTCGTCCGCCGTGGCCTGGGAGATGGTCACGAGCTGGCGGGCCTGCTCCAGCGCCGGGCGGAGGAAGGGGAGGATGCTCCAGCGCACCTTCCAGCGGTGGTTTTCCGGCATCAGGACGGTCGTGAGGTCGTGGACCGTGGCCACGGCCGGGACCGGGCAGCGCAGCGGCAAAGTAATTAGCGGGGACCAGAGGAGGTCGACGTCACCGCGCCCCAGGCGGCGGGGGAGCAGGAGCTGCTGCCAGATCACGCCCAGCGGCGCCGCCTCGTGCTCGGTGGGGACGCCGCGGGCGTGCAGGTCGTCCGGCTGACGGATCGGCTTGTGGGCGAGCCCCAGATAGCGCAGGCGGCTGTCCTCGGTCCCCTGGGCGATCGACCTCTCCGCCAGCCGCGTCAGGAGCGACCGCGTGTACACGCTGATGCCGGTGGGGGTGGGGACGAGCGCCCGCAGGTCGACGGCGACGCGGGGGGCGTTTTCCGGGGAGGCGGTCATCGGGGCCGATCTTACCTCTGGTCCCGGGAGGGGCGACCTGCCAGATCTCCCGGATGCCGTCGCCGTAGATCTGCCGGAACTTCCAGGGGCGCTCCTCGATCCAGCGGCGCTCCGGGTTTTCAAACCCGGCCCGCACTACGACCACGTAGTCGATCCCGAGGGCGTCCACCTGCCGGATCCAGCGCCGCGGCAGGCGATGGTTGAACGGCAGCTCGGGGGAGTCGCCCCAGTTGAAGAAGCGGGAGTCGAGATCCCAGTCGTAGGGCACCATCTCGACCCGGTTCTGCAGGCGGCTGCCGTAGAACAGGTAGGGCTGGTTCCAGCCGAGATAACCGATCTCCACCCCGCGACGGCCGGTCAGCCGCTCCAGTTGAGCCACGATCGGCTCGCCGCGCATCTTGCGCTGCTGGTAGGTCTCGATCGAGCGTCCCACGGGGCCGGCGCCGAGAGCCAGCAGGACCAGCCCCACGACACCCCAGCGGATTCTCCACGCCGGAGCCGGCCGGCGGTCCCGCAACCATAGCCCTAGAGCCGTCAGCGCCAGCAGGACGGCCACGCCGAGGACCTCCTGCCAGACCTCCACCCGGAACCGCCGGGCCAGATGGTGGATCGGCACCAGGAAGGCGAGGCAGCGCAGGACCGTGCCGGTCCGCGGCCCGGGCAGCTCCAGCAGCCAGGCGAACAGGACCGCCGCCAGGGCGACCCCAGGCATGAAGTAGCGCATGTCCCGGTGGTCGTGCGTGCCATAAAGGAAGAGCAGGAAGAAGACGACCGGCAGGACGAAGACCAGGAGGGTGTCGATCCAGACCCCCTCCCCGACCCTCCCCCGCTGGGCGGGAGAGGGCGCCCCCGCCCGCGCGAATGTCGTGCCGATCATGCGCCGACGCAGGGCCAAGGCGAGCAGTGGGGCGAGCAGGGCGGCCGGCAGTAGGGTGTAGGGGAACGCCGGTCCGAACAGGTCGCGGCGGTCCAGCAGGAAATCCGGAATATTGATCGCGGCATCCGGCTGGAGCATCCGTTCCGCCAGACTGGTCGATTCCCAGCCCTTGAAGATCTCGATCCCCGCGATGTGGACCGGACTCGGGAACAGCGGATTGCCGGTCGTCCAGGCGTTCCGCAAATAGGTGTAGCCCCCCGCGAGCAGGGCGATGCCAAGCAGGATTGCGGCGTTGCGGACGAGGCCGCCGGCTTTCCGGTCCCGCTCCTTCCAATCTCCTCGGTGGAAGAAAGCCGCGACCACGAGGACCCCGAGCAGGACCGCCACATAGAGGATCCCGATGTACTTGGTCCCGGCGAGCAGCCCGAGCACGAGCCCGGCATAAG
>DATAHG010000643.1:0-5979 GCA_036263295.1 Thermoanaerobaculia bacterium
AATGTGGTGATCGTGCCCGAGCCGCAGTGGATGCCGGGCTACGGCACCGGCACGGGGACGACGCACGGCAGCCCGTACTCCTACGACACCTCGGTGCCGCTGCTGATGGCGGGCTTCGGGGTCCGCCCCGGCCGCTATACGGAAAGGGTTTCCACGCTCGACATCGCGCCGACCTTGTCGGACATCCTGGGCATCCTCCAGCCGAGCGGCTGCGAGGGGCACGTCCTGTCTCAGGTGCGGAAGTAGGGCCGAGGCTCGGCTCATGGCGCGCCTGTTCTGGGTCTGTCTCGGGGGAGCGGTGGGCAGCGGGCTGCGCTACCTGCTGTCTGGTTGGGTGATGCGGCAGACCGGTCCGGGGTTTCCTTACGGGACCCTGGCGGTCAACGTCCTCGGCTCGTTCCTGCTCGGAGCGATCATGGAGGCCGCCCTGATGTCCACTTTTCCGGAGACCCTGCGCCTCGCCCTGACCACCGGCGTCATGGGCGGTTTCACCACCTACTCGACGTTCAATTACGAGACCCTCGAATCCGTCCGGGTGGGCGACTGGGGGATGGGGATCGTCAATGTGAGCGTGACGGTCCTGGCCTGCCTGGTGGCGGGGGTGCTGGGACTATGGACCGGCCGAGTCCTGGCCGGCCGCTGAATCCCTTTCGAAAGGAAAGCCCAAAAGAAAAAGGGGGGCGTCGCCGCCCCCCTCGTTCAGACCGCGCTGGACGTCCGGATCAGAAGTCGAACCGGGCGCCGAGCTGGAAGGTGCGCGGCGTGCCCACGCCGGTCTCGTCACCGAAGCCTGCGGCCGGCGTCTGGCCAGTGCCCCAGGTGGTGTTGAGAACGAAGCGGTTGGCGGCGTCCGAGCAGTTGTAGCACTCGACGAAGAGTTGCAGGTCGCCGGGGCCGACGTCGAAACCCTTCGCGACCCGCAGGTCGAGGCTGTAGAAGTCCGGCTGGCGGAAGCTGTTGCGCTCGAAATGAACGCCGTTGACGGTGGGGCGATCGGTCTCGCGCACGCCGTCGTTGTTGAGGTCCACGTTCACGAAGGCGCTGTAGGCCGAGCCGGTGTAGTAGCGGAGCGAGCCGGAGAGGCCGAGGCCCCACCAGGGGGTGTTCCACAGGCCGTTGATCACGCCGCGCCAGCGCTGGTCACGGGCCGACCAGGACCAGTTGTTGTCCAGGTCGTTGAAGTCCTCGGCCTGGATGCCGGAGAAGTTGCGCTCGTTCGAGTCGTTATCCCGGTCCTGCGACCAGGTCACCGAGCCGTAGAGGCTGAAGTTGTCGACATAGCGGCGGCGCAGGGTCGCCGTCACCGCCTTGTACTCGGACTCGGCGTCGGAGAGGCTGGTGGTGACGCGGCCGTAGTAGGGGAACGGCGTGGTCGAGCTGTAGCGCGGCAAGCCGTTGACCGCCGTGGTGCCGTCGTAGACCCGGTTGATGTCCTTGAGGCGCTGGAGCTGGTGCCCCTTGGCGTAGGTCAGATCGACGGAGAGGGCGGTCTGGGCGAAGACCTCACGCTCGTAGCCGAGGGTCGCGCGGTCGGTGTAGGGGTTGTCGAAGTCGGGGTCGATGGCGAAGACGCCCGGGCGGGCCGGGGTGGGAATGCGGGTGAAGTCGATGCGCTCGACGCCGTTGACGGTGAAGCCCGAGCCCCAGCCCGGAGCCAGCGGGTCGGTGGGCGCACCGATCACGTTTCCGGCCGCGTCGCGCTGGGCGAAGATGTTGTACTGGGTGCCGCGCAGGCCGTTCGAGGTGAAGAGCTGGGCGAAGAGAATGGCCGGGGTGCGGCTCCAGTAGCGGCCGAGGGAGAGGCGCACCGCGGTCTTTTCATCCGGCGCCCAGGAGATGCCGAGGCGGGGCGAGATCTGGTTCTTGGCGTCGGGGATCTGGCCGTTGAGCTTGAAGGAGCCGTCGGCGTTGCGATCGTTCTGGTTGAGGATCGGATCGTCCGGGTTGTCGAGCGCTTCCCAGCGCACGCCGGCCGAGACCGTCAGGTTGGAGCGCAGGAACCACTGGTCCTGCAGGAACGCGGCGGTCTCCTTCTGGCCGAAGTCGGCGCGGCCGGCCTGGCTGGAGGTGAGGCCGCCGAGGCCGCCGAACTGCCGGTACTCGGACCACCGGCCGGCCAGCAGGTCGGCCTTGTTGTTGAAGATGAAGACGCCGCGCCAGTTGCCGCGGAAAACCTGATCGATCGAGGTGTCGTTGTACTCGGCGCCGCCCTTGATCAGGTGCTCGTCGGCGGCGTAGGTCACGGTGTCGCCGATCGCCTTGCGCTCGGTGGTGGAGGTGATCGGCAGGAAGGTCACCTCGCCGTAGGAGAAGGAGCCCAGGAGGACGGAGGGAAGGTTGAGGCCCTTGTCCTCGCGCGGCGTGTCCTCGGTGATGTAGTTGAGGTTCAGGTCGTTGAGGAGGTTGGCGCTCCACTGGCCGGAGTAGGAGGCCACGTAGGCCTTGGTGTCCAGCCCCTCGACGCCGTTGAAGCTCTCGGTGCGGTTCTGCGAGTCCGAGGTGCCGTTCTGGCCTTCGTAGTCGATCCAGTTGCCGCGCACCAGGAAACGGTGGGCCGAGCTGGGCTGGAAGTCGAAGCGGCCGAAGAGCACCGAGCCGTCGCGGGTCTGGGTGTAGTTCGGACCGGAGGCGAGCTCGGGGTAGCGCGCGAAGATGTCGGCGTCGTTGACCCGGGGGTTGATCGGCACCGTCAGGTCCTGCTTCTGCTGGTCGTACGAGAAGAAGTAGAACACCTTGTCGCGCACGATCGGGCCGCCGAGCGAGGCGCCGTACTGATCCTTCGACTGGTCGGCCGGCTCGCGGCCGTCGGCGAAGTCGGAGATCAGGTCCTGCGGCTGGTTGAGATAGAAGGCCGAGCCGTGCAGGTTGTTGGTGCCGTTCTTGGTGATGATGTTCACGAAGCCGCCGCCGGAGCGGCCGAACTCGACCGAGGCGCCGTTGGTGATGACCGTGAACTCCTTGATCGCTTCCTGGGAGATCGACAGCGGAGCGCGCCCTTCGGCGCCGCCCACCGTGCCGCCGAAGAAGGCGTTGTTGTAGTCCACGCCGTCCACGGTGACGTTGGTGTTGATGCCGCGCTCACCGGAGATCGACAGGTTGCCGCGCTCGGAGTCGAGGCGGGTCTGCGGGGTGAGCAGCACGAGGTTCTTGAAGTCGCGGCCCGGGATCGGCAGCGCTTCGATCTGCTCTTCCTGGATGGTCGTGCCGACCGCCGTGTTGGTCACCTCGACCAGGGGAACTTCGCTGGTGACGGTGATCGACTCGGTGATGGTCGAGGACTGCAGGGTGAAGTTGACGGTCGGGGTGGAGCCCAGCAGCAGCCGGACTTTGTCGGCCGTCGCGTCGAGGAAGCTGTCGAGGGTGGCCTTGATGTTGTAGGTGCCGGTCGGCAGGTTGAGCAGGCGGTAGAAACCGCGCTCGTCGGTGACGCCGACGACCTGTAGACCGGTCTCGGTGTTGGTCGCCTCGACCGTGACCCCCGGGAGAGGGGAGTCGCTGGTATCGGTGACCGTGCCGGAGATCCGGCTCGTGGTCACGTCGGTCTGAGCGAAGGCCGCGGGGGACAGCCCGAGCAGCAGAACCAGGGCGGCGAGCACACAGGTCCGCACCGTTCTAGAGAAATGCATCTATAGATCCTCCTTGGGATTTAGGCAGAGAGAAAAGTTGCAGTTGAATTCTACGCGACCCGGCCCTGCCCGCGAAGGGGGGTCTGTGAGGTCTTTGTGACATCGGCATGTCCGGCGGGGGGCGTGCTAAGCTCCAAAGAGGTGCCGCCCGGCGGTCTGAGGCCGCCGAAATCAGCCGGTTCTCTCCTACTCGAACATCGATTCTCATGAACGACGATCGTGTTGCCGATCCCGACGAGACCGTTTCGCCTGCCGCCGCCCCTCTGGTCAGCGTGATCATGGGGAGCAAGTCGGACTGGGAGACGATGCGCCATGCCGACGAGATGCTGACCCGCTTCGGGGTCCCCCACGAGTGCCGGGTGGTCTCGGCCCACCGGACGCCGGAGTGGATGCGCGACTTCGCCCTCAGCGCCGAGGAGCGCGGGGTGGAGGTGGTGGTGGCCGGAGCGGGCGGGGCCGCCCACCTGCCGGGGATGGTGGCGTCCCAGACGCTCCTGCCGGTCCTCGGGGTGCCGGTCCAGAGCCAGGCCCTCAACGGGCTCGATTCGCTGCTCTCGATCGTCCAGATGCCGGCCGGGGTGCCGGTGGGGACGATGGCGATCGGCCGTTCCGGGGCGGTCAACGCCGCCCTCCTGGCGATCCGCTTCCTGGCCCGCACCCGCCCGGCCTTGCGCGAGAGACTGCGCGAGTTTGTGGAGGACCAGGAGCGCCGAGTGCTGGAGGAGAGCCTGCCGTGAGCGGCCCGCTCCTGCCGGGCTCGACGGTCGGTGTGCTCGGCAGCGGACAGCTCGGCCGGATGTTCGCCATCGCCGCCCGGCGCATGGGTTACCGGGTCCACACCCTCTCCCCGGAGGACGACACCCCGACCGGCCAGGTGGCGGACCGCGAGGTCCGCGCCGCCTATGACGACCTCGACGCAGTGCGGGAGTTCGCCAGCCGGGTGGACGTGGTGACCTTCGAGTTCGAGAACGTCTCCTCGGCGGCGGCCGAGGCGGCGGCCGAGCGCGCGCCGGTGCGGCCGGCGGGCGCGGTCCTCCACACCACCCAGAACCGCTTCCGGGAGAAGACCTTCCTGCGCGCCTCGGGCTTCCCGGTGACGCCGTTCGTGGCGGTGCGCTCGGTGCCGGAGCTGGGCATCGCCCTGGGAGTGCTGGGGACGCCGGCCGTGCTCAAGACCGCCGGCTGGGGGTACGACGGCAAGGGGCAGTTCAAGATCACCTCGATGGAGCAGATCGAGGAGGCCTGGCAGGCGCTCGACACCGACAAGGCGATCCTCGAGGCCTGGATCGACTTCGAGCGCGAGATTTCGGTGGTCGCGGCGCGCGGACTCGACGGCTCGTTCGCCCATTTCGGGGTGATCGAGAACCGCCACCGCAACCACATCCTGGACGTCTCGGTGGCGCCCGGCGCGGTGACGCCGGAGCTGGCCGGCCAGGCGGTCGAGATCGCCCGCGGGATCCTCGAGAAGCTGGAGGTGGTCGGGGTGCTCTGTGTCGAGCTCTTCGTCACCCGCCAGGGGGATCTGCTAGTCAACGAGCTGGCGCCGCGCCCCCACAACTCCGGCCACCTGACGTTCGACGCCTGCGTCACCAGCCAGTTCGAGCAGCAGCTCCGGGCGATCTGCGGCCTCCCCCTCGGCTCGACCGAGCTGCTGCGGCCGGCGGCCATGGCGAACCTGCTCGGGGACTTGTGGGAAAACGGGGAGCCGGACTGGGCCGCGGCCTGCCGTTTCCCCGAGGTGAAGCTCCACCTCTACGGCAAGGCGGCGCCGCGGCCGGGGCGCAAGATGGGCCATCTGACGGCGCTCGCGGCGGATCCCGAGGAGGCCGTGCGGCAGGCCGTCGCGGCCCGCGAGGCACTGACCGCCCGCCCGGCGTGAGCTGGAGAGAAGGGAGGGAGCATGTCCGACGCCTGGATGATCTACGGTGCCAATGGTTACACCGGCGAGCTGGCCGCCCGGGAGGCGGTCCGCGAGGGGATGGCGCCGATCCTGGCCGGCCGCAACCCGGAGACGGTCAACGCGCTCGCCCGGGAGCTCGGCCTGCCGGGTCGGGCGTTCCCGCTCGACGACCGGCGGCAGGTGGCGGCGGTCCTCTCCGAGCTTCAGGTCAAGGCGGTGCTGCACTGCGCCGGCCCGTTCGTCCTGACCAGCGCGCCGATGGTGGAGGCGTGCCTGGAGGCCGGGGTCTCCTATCTCGACATCACCGGCGAAATCGTGGTCTTCGAGGCGGTGTTCGCGCGGGCCGAGGCGGCGCGCCGGGCCGGCGTGGCGCTCCTGCCGGGGGTCGGTTTCGACGTGGTGCCGAGCGACTGCCTGGCGGCGCGCCTCGCCGCCGCCCTGCCGGGAGCGGTG
>DATAHG010000644.1:0-4465 GCA_036263295.1 Thermoanaerobaculia bacterium
GCTTCGCCCGTTTCCACTTCGACGAATACGCCCACGACGACGGCGAGAAGACCGTGCTCGGGCGGCGCATCCCGGCCGGCGGCGGCGTCCAGGACGGCGACCGCGTCCTGCAGATCCTGGCGAACCACCCGAACACCGCCCGTTTCATCGCCCGCAAGCTCCTGGTCTACTTCTGGGGCTATGCCCCGCCGCAGAGCTACATCGACCAGGTTGCCGCGGTCTACCAGCGGACCGGCGGGAACATCCGCGCCATGCTGCGCGCCATCCTCAAACGGGGCTGGATGGCCACCGCCACCCCGAAGCTCAAGCGGCCGTTCCACCTCATGGTCTCGGCCCTGCGCGCGATGTTCTCCGGCGCCGACGATCCCTACTATCTGCTCGACCAGCTCGACGTGGCCGGCCATTCGCCGTTCGCCTGGTCGCCCCCCAACGGCTACCCGGACGCCCGCGGCTACTGGTCCGGCTTCCTGCTGCCGCGCTGGAACTTCCTGACCGCCCTGCTCGACCCCGAGACCTCGAGCGTGCAGACCGATCTCTCGTATCTCGATCCGGCGATGACACCCCAGGCCCTGACCCAGCAGATCCACTGGCTGGTGAGCAACGGCACCCTGACCGAAAGCACCCAGGCGGCGATCCGCGCCTATCTGCGCAACGGGACCCGCACGCCGGAGCGCATCCGGGAAGCGCTGGCGCTGGCCCTCTCGTCCCCGGACTTCCAGGACTACTGACATGAGCAAAAAAGGCTGCACGGAATACCACCAGATCTCGCGCCGCCGGTTCCTGGGCCTGAGCGCCGGAGCCCTCGCCGGGGCCGCCGCCGCCAGCTCTCTGCCGTCCTGGCTGCCGCGCCTGTCCTTCGCGGCCAGCGAAAACAGCTCGCGCGACATCATCGTCTCGATCTTCCTGCGCGGCGGCGCCGACGCCCTGAGCCTCTGCGTCCCTCACGCCGAAGACGCCTACTACGCCCTGCGGCCGACCCTCGCCGTGCCGCGGCCGGACAGCTCCAGCCCGCACCGCGCTCTCGACCTCGACGGCTTCTTCGGCTTCCCCCAGGGCATGGCAGCGTTACGCGATGCCTACCTGGATAAAAAGCTCCTGGTGGTCCACGGCTGCGGCTCGAAAGACCCGACGCGCTCCCACTTCAGCGCCATGTACTTCATGGAAGTGGGGCAGCCCTCGCCGCCTGCCTCCCTCTTCACCGGCTGGCTCGGCCGCCACCTGCAATCGACCACCCCGGCGCGCGCCGACGCCGTGCTGCGCGCCGTGGGCGTCGGCTACGGCCTCCCCCGGACCCTGGTGGGAGCCCCGGCCACCGTCCCGGTGCGCGACCTCGCCGGCGTCGGCTTCAACGGCAGCGAAGAGACCCTGGCCGAGCGCGAGCAGGCCCTGCGCGCCCTCTACGCCACCGCCGCCGACGCCTCCATGCGATCCTCGGCCGAGACCACCCTCAAGACCGTCGAGCTATTGGGACGGATCGACTTCGACTCCTACCACCCGGCGGGGGGAGCGGCCTATCCGGACGACGAATTCGGCTACGCCCTGCGCTCCACCGCGGCCCTGCTCAAGTCGGACGTGGGGATCGAAGCCGCCGGCATCGACTTCGGCGGCTGGGACACCCACGACGAAGAGGGGCCGCTGGACGGCCACCTCCACGAGCAGATGCAGAGCCTGTCCGGCGGGCTCGCCGCCTTCCACAAGGACATCTTCAGCGGAGGGAACCGCAACGTGGTGGTCGTGGTGCAAAGCGAGTTCGGCCGCAACGTGGCGGAAAACGCGAGCGGCGGCACCGACCACGGCCATGGCGGCCTGATGCTGGTGATGGGGAACCACATCGCGGGAGGGCGGGTCCTGCGCCAATGGCCCGGGCTCGGAGAAGACCAACTCTACGAAGGGCAGGACCTCGCCATCACCATCGACTACCGGGACATCCTGGCCGAGATCGTCCAGGAGCGCCTGGGCAACCCCAACCTGCGCGCCGTCTTCCCGGACCCCGCCTACACCCCCGTCCGCCACGGCGTGACCGTCTAGACATCCCTCCAACCCGGAGGCGGAGGCGCCGCCTGGGAATGAAGTCCCAGGCTACAGGGGCAGCGTCGGATGAATCCGACTTCAAGCTGGCGGAAGGCGAATGATCGCACCGGCATGCCGGCTCATCTATCCGGCACCTTGTGACCTTTATCGGAGAGAGCAAGCACCCTGTCCAGGATGCTGGAAGCCCTTTGCCGGAGCCCCGGCGGCCTTCGCGAGGCCCCGGCAGACTTCTCCCAGCACGCGAGGAGGAATGCGGAGAGTCCGGAAGCCTTGTTTTGCATCAGAAATCCATTCGCGGGTGACCCGGCAGAGCTCTTGCGCAGCAGAGCTCTATTGACTTGCATCAAAAAGGCTCTGCTCAGGAGCCGGCACCAGTTGATCTGCAGCAGAAGAACCTTTTCCGGCAGCCGGCAAAGCCATCCCGATGGCTCAGGAAGGCTGTTTTGCAGCAGAACAAGCCTGCCGGTCCCCTGGGCAGAGTTTCCCTGATGCGAATGAACGATGTCATGCATCAGAAAAACTCTTCCGGGGTTCCGGGAGGGGTAGTTTTGATGCAAGTGATCGGCAGTGGGGCAGGAGGGGGCCCTTACGCCGCCGCATCCATCAACTGCCGGCGCCGCAGCTCGATCCAGGCGCGCGCCTCCGCCTCGTTGGCGAACGCCTCGAAAGGCGCCTTGTCTCCACCGTGCTTGAAGACATTCATCGCCCCGACGATCAGCTTGGCGATCACCCGGGCCGTGAGCGAGGCTCGGTAGACCGCGATCCCCCGCAACGGCAGGCGCGTCATGACCAGCCCGGCCTCCTTGCGCACCGCGGGATCCATCCCTTCGAAATCGCCCATGTCGATGAGGTAGAAAAGGCGCTCCAGCGACTGCCCCAGCTCCAGATGAAGACGGTTGATCGCCGTCCCCTCCTCCGCCGACACCCGCCCCACCAGCGTCATGGCAATAATGTCCGGATCCTCCAGGGAACACGTATGCCGGCCGACGCGATGAACGCTCGCCATGGCTCTCCTCCTTCGAGAGATGTCAGGCTATCTGGCGCGACTGTACTAGAACTTCATAGATCGCGCAAGTCCGGGTCATCCCTCAAGCGGCAGCCAACAACTGCCGCCGGCGGCCGGCGATCCAGGCCCGGGCTTCCTCCTCGGTCGGGAACGCTTCGAACGGAGCTTTTTCTTCGCCGGCTTTGAATACATTCATGGCGCCGACGATGAGCTTGGAGACGACGCGGGCGGTGAGCGAGGCGTTGTAGACGGCGATACCGCGCAACGGCAGCGTCTTCATGGTCAGCCCGGCCTCCTTGCGGAGCTCGGGGTCCATCCCTTCGAATTCTGACATGTCAATCAAATAAAACAGACGATCCGCATCCCTCCCCATTTCCAGGTGGCGCCGGTTGATCTCGGAGCCTTCCTGCTGGCTCACCTTCCCGAACAGCTTCATGACGATGATGTCAGGCGCTTCGAGGTAAGTGACCTGCCGGCCGATCTGGTATTCCTGGTTCATGGGTGTGCTCCTTGCGGCCTTCAAGCCGCCGGTCTCATGGAAAGAACCGCGCGCCGCCATACCCGAGAGGCACGGCGGGTGAATCGACTGCTCTGCACGACGTTTCAACCATCATCTCAAACCAATC
Organism: Thermoanaerobaculia bacterium; assembly: GCA_036263295.1. Lineage (GTDB taxonomy): Bacteria > Acidobacteriota > Thermoanaerobaculia > Multivoradales > UBA5704 > DATAHG01. Next base: position 3,664 of record DATAHG010000644.1, read on the forward strand.
GGGGCAGGATGTCAATACCCCTGCCTAAACTGTATTGCTCGGACTTATAGCGAAGTTCGGAGGGTTGAATAAGTGATAGAACAGAGTGGGTGTAATTCCGGTATTTCTCTTCGGGATTGCCCAGGTGGACGGACCCTGTTTGAAGGGCTGTGGATAGGTATGACGCTCGACGTTCTCGGGACTTGGAGCCAAGTACCTGAAAAGGTCCCACGCCTCCGGGGAAAGTTTCCGTGCCCCGAGCAATCTCTCCGCCGGTGCGCTATCCTCCCTCACTCACCACAGGAGGACGAGATGAAGAAGCAGATTGCGAAGCTGACGTTGGCGAAGGAGACGGTGCGAGGCCTGGAGCTTTCCCCAGACCAGCAGGGCGAGATCCACGGAGGCCGCCTTGCGTCCTACAGCTGCAACGTTTTCGAATGCCCGGTAGTCTGGGCCTGACCGCCAGGAAGGCAAAGTCCTGAAGGCTGACCGGGGGGGCAGCTCGCGCCGCCTCCCCCGGTCCGATCGGTTCATTGGTGATCCGGCGAGCAGTCCCAGCACTGATACCATCCCTGGGTCCGGTGAGACCGTTTTGGGTGAGCGGGAACCAAAAGCGGATTGCCCTCTTCTAATCAGCCAGGGAGCGCTCCCGACGAACCAACGCCCGCGATGTTTCCGGGCGAAGACGATCCATCTCGGACCTCGGGAGGTGCCGCATGTTCATCGCAGCGATGTTGATCGATTCGAAATCCCTCGGGCTCGAAGGGCTGGGCTTCACCAGCCTGGTGGTGTTGGGCCTCCTGACGCTGCTGTCCGTCTGGTC
>DATAHG010000645.1:0-1799 GCA_036263295.1 Thermoanaerobaculia bacterium
GCCGCGCCTCGCCGAAGCCGGCCTCGGCTCCCTCTCCGAGATCTACGACGCCGAGCCGCCGCACACCTCCCGCGGCTGCATCGCCCGCGCCTGGAGCGTGGCCGAAGTCCTGCGCGCCTATATCGAGGACATCCACCCCGACGGGAGCGGATCGAAAAAGACCCCCGGAGCCCCGAGGGCCTCGAAGCCGCCGGTCAAGAAGGCGACGCGAGCCGCGAAAACGTCCCGCCCCAACTGATCAGGTTTTTGCCGGGGCCCTCTTCGAGCGGAGGAGGGCCCCGTCTTCCGGTGGTGGCTCGGCAAGCGGAGGGGACGATTCAATCGAGTTTCACAACTGCTGGGCGACAGAGATCTGGTAAGGGCCGGTCGTGCCGAACATGATGAGGCCCTCGATCCGGATGAACAGCGTGCCGGTCCGCGGGGCGGTGAACTGGAGCTGCGAGGAGGCGGACACGGCGATCTGGGTCGTCCCGTCGGTGTCGAACGCCAGGATGCGCAAGTTGTTGGCGCCGATGTCGACGACGTAGGGAGTGCCCTCGATGGCCGGGAAAGAGAAGTAATCCCGATCGTTTCGGAAGTCGATCTCCCCGCTGACCGCGGGGGCTTCGACCATGAGCGCCGTCGCCTGGGTGGGGAGGTTGCCGTGGTCGTCCGTGATCGGGCCCGTCACCGTGAGCGTATACGGCCCGTCATGGCCGTTGAAGTCCTGCTTCACCTCCGCGAAGTAGGTCCCCGTGGTCGAGGCCACCAGGATATCGGCCGTGCTCACCGAGCCGGCGAACGTGACGCCGTCCGGAGCGCGGAGCACGATGACAGGGACATTGTTAGAGCCGGAGCCCTGGATCGAGTAGCGGATGGCCTCTCCTTCCGTGGCCGAGAACGAGAAGACGTCGACGTCGTCGGCGACCTCGTGAAGCCCGTTGATCGGCGTCCCATCCTTCGCGATCGGAGTCGCCTCGGCGGGGGTGTCGCCGTGGTCGTCGGGGGGGAACACGACATTCGGGCAGCCCTGCACCGGGACGGGAAGCCCGAATGTGGTGGATAGGAAAACGGCCATCTGCTGGCGCGTGACCGGATCGCCGGGGCAGAAGTTGCCGCTGCCGCAACCGCCGGTCACACCCCGGGCCGCCAGCTCGTCGATCCAGGGTGCGAAGGGGCTGTCGCAGGGCACGTCGAGGAAAACCGGCGAGGTGCAGGCGGGAGGATTGAAGCCCGTGCCTTCGCGGGCAAGGAGCAGGAACACGGCCATCTGCTCCCGGGTCACGGGAGAGGACGGGCAATAGTCGCCGTTGCCGCAGCCGCTCGTAATACCCCGCGCCGCGATCTCGTTGATCCATCGCGCGAACGGATGCGAGCAGGGCACGTCATTGAACACCGGGGTCGTGCAAGCCGGCGGCTGGAAGCCGGGGCCTTCCACGGCCAGGAGGAGGAACGCCGCCATCTGGTCGCGGGTCACGCTGGGGAAGGGGCAGAAGGCGCCGTTGCCACAGCCGCCGGTGATCCCGGCATTGAACAGAGCTTCGACGAAAGGCAGGAAGGGCGAATCCGCAGCCACATCGTTGAACCGCGGCGGCACGACGACCGCCCCGCTCTCATGTGTGCCGTTGCGCGGCGCGGGGGTGTTGCGCAGAAAGTCCAGGTTATAGCTCGGCTCGCCAAAGCCCTCGAAGAAGTACTCGCGGCGCAGAGAGCAGACCTCCCGGCCCGAGATGGCCGGAGCGTTGCCGGCCGACGCCTGCTGGCTGTCGCCGGAGAAGTCGCCATACGAAAGACAGATGTCCTCCGAGCTGCTCTGCAGG
>DATAHG010000646.1:0-5858 GCA_036263295.1 Thermoanaerobaculia bacterium
GATGCTGGAGGAGGTGGATCGGGTGGTCGTAGTGAACATCCATGTCCTGGCCTGCCTTCACCCTGCCCCGTACCGCTTCCCGTACCGCCCGGGCGCTATGGTTCAGCCTCTGCTCCATATGGAGACGGTCACGCTCGCAGCCCCACTCCTCGTCGGGCACGGGCTCGGCGAATTCAGGAGCATCCTCGAAAACGAGGACAAGCCGAACGTAGTGAATGTGGGAGAGCATCTGCCCGACGGATGGGCTGCTGTCCATCGCTCTGGCATCCAGACCGCCCTCTGGGAGAGCGTTAAGCAGGTTGACCAGGATCCGGTTGTTCCGATCCCAGGAGTCCAGCAACACGTCAAGCAGGCGTTCAGATGATGCTTCGGGCATAGCTTTCCCTGCGTAAGCGCCAGATTATGGCTCAGAGGCCGCTCCGGCGGGCGCAGCTGTTGTTAGAACGAACTGAACGCGCCGCGCGGTCTCGGGACTTGAAACCAAGTACCGGCAAGCCTTTATCGCCCCGCGCCGGGCGCCTGGGAGGCGTGAAAGGCCATCACCTGCCAGAGGCCCGCCGACGTCCGCGCGTAGGTCTTGGTATAGAGCCAGTCGTCGTCCGCCACCTTGCCGCCGAAGTCGCGAGAGCGCCGGAGGTGGCCAATAACCACCGCCGTATCGCCGTGGACCTGGATCTGGCGGTCAGAGGTCTCGTAGCGCGTGAACTTCACGGGCGCGGACTTCCACGCGGACAGCGCATCCCCCTTGGTCATGGGCTTCATTCCGGGCACGAGGATCGAGAGGTCGTCGGACCAGAGGTTTTCGAGAACCTTCACGTCTCCCTGGAGATGAGCCTGGTTCCACTGCTCTTCGAGTTGGGCGATCTGCGCCTCCGCTTCGGCGGCCGAGGGCCGGGGTGGGGTCACTCCGACGCCCTCCGCCGACCACCAGGTGTACACCTCGGCCCGGAGCCGTCCCGCCTGGATCGCGGGGTCGGTGGCGCAGAGGGCGCGGGCCTCCTCGATCGAGCCGGCATCGAGCACGAAGAGACCGCGCAGGTCCCCTGCATCCTCGAAAGGTCCGGCCAGGGTGAGCTTGCCTTCCTCCGCGAGCCGGCGGATGTTCGCCATGTGCCCTTCCTGCACGCGCGCCGTCTCCGGGGTCTGTTCCGGGGTCCAGGCCGGCCCCTTGTACAGCAAGGCGAGGAAATACGCCCTCATCTTCGGCGGAGTCTCGGGAGCGGACCAGGATACCGTGGCCCGTCCGAACAGGACCAGGGTGAGCAGGAGGGTCATCGCGATGCGGGTCGTTGCTTTCAAGGGCTCTCTCCTCTTGGCGGGGGCTGGGAGAAGCTTAATGGAATTCGGGCCCGCCGGCACGCCAGCCAGCGCCGCACCGTGGAAACCCCGCACCGGGAAATTTCGTCTACTCAGCAGCAGACCTCTCCGCGATGGAGACGGGTCCGGGAAGGGAGCGGCGGCTTGCTGGCCAGACTGAGAGAGATCCTGGGGTTCGAATGGCGGTACCACTCCCGGCAGGCAGCCTTCCTGGCCGCCGCGCCGCTCTTCTTCCTGCTTGGATTCGCTCTCAGCATGGGGCGGTTCGGAGCCGACAACGTCGCCGTCAATTCGCCATATCTGGTCATGCAGGCGTTTGGGCTGCTTTCGCTTCTCGCCATCTTCGTCGCCGCCATCTTCTCTTCGGATGCGGTCCTGCGCGACGACGAGCACCGCATGGCTGAGATCATCCATGCCATGCCGGTCGGCCGTCTCCCTTTCTTTTTCGGCCGTTTCGGCGGGGCGTTCCTGGCGTCTCTCGCGGCAGTCACGTTTTCCGGTTTGGGAATGGTGGTCGGCGCGCTCATGCCGTGGCTCCCGCCGGAGCGCGTTGCGCCGATGGACGCCCGCCCCTACTTGGCGGCGTTCGGTCTGATCACGCTTCCGAACGTCTTCTTTGTCGCGGCCCTGGTGTTCGCCGTGGCGGTCTGGACGCGCAAGGCCCTGGCCACCTACGCCGCGGCGGTCGTCCTTTATATTCTCTATTTTGTCGGCTCCGCGCTGACGAATTCGCCGTTGATGGCGGCCTCCCGGCCTGGCGGCGGCGGAGGCGCCCTCGCCTCGCTTCTCGATCCGTTCGGTCTCACAAGCCTGTTCGATGCGACACGCTACTGGACCGCGGCCGAGAAGAACGCCCGCCTGATCCTGTTCGAGGGCACCCTCCCGTGGAACCGCGCGCTGTGGGTAGCCGCCGCCTTCGCGATCCTGACGCTGGTCTATCGCCGCTACAACTTCCGCCTCGACGGCGCCGGGGCCCGGAAGCGCGCGCGGCCCGAGCCGGCATCGGAGCCGGTTCCGCTTTCAGCAGCCGGGCCGATCGGCTGGCCGGAGGTCCGCCCCACCGGAACCTCCTGGCTCGCCACCTATCGTTCTTGCATGAGGATGGAGTTGCGGATGCTCCTGACCCGGAGCACCCTGCTCCTGCTTTTACTCTGGCTCGGATGGGCGGCTTCCGAGATCTACGGCGACGTGCTCACGGGCGAGTACGAGTCGACTTCGTACCCGGTGACGAGCCTGATCGTCCGAGCGCTTTCCCCATCCTCGGCCGTGCTCGGCACCATCCTGATCCTGTTCTATGGAGCGGAGCTGTTTTGGCGCGAGCAGAAGTACCGCGTGGCCGCGATCGTCGACAGCACGCCGGTCTCCTCCTCCGCGCTGATCGCCGCGAAATGGACGGCCCTCGGCGCCTTTCTCGGCACGTTTCTCCTCGGCGCCGTCGCCACCGGGATCGCTATCCAGATCTCGAAAGGGTATTTCGACTTTCAGCCTCACCTCTATCTGGCGTTCCTTTATTTCACCGGCGTGCCGTTGGTGCTCTATGCCGGGGCGTCGTTGCTCGTCCATGCGCTCTCCCCGGGCCGGTATGCGGGGATGGTGTTCTTCGCGCTTTTCGTGATTCTTTCCCGCCGCGCCGCCGAGATCGGGCTGGAGCACGACCTCTGGCATTTCGCCGCCGCGCCGCCGGTCTCTTATTCGGACCTCGATGGCTTCGGGCACACCGCGGCACCGTTCCATGCCTTCATGTTGCATTGGGCGGTGCTCACGCTCCTGATGATGACTCTGGCCGCCGCACTCTGGCGCCGCGTGGCCGCTCCCTGGAACGAGCGCATTCGCATCCTGGCGCGTCCCGGCTGGACGGCGGGCGCGCTGGCGGCGGCCTTTGTCGTCACCGGCGGCTGGATTTTCTACAACACGAACATCGCCCACACCTACATCACCGCGTCGGAGCAGGCGGACTGGAAGGCGGACTACGAGAAGACCTACAAAGCGATCGAAACCCTGCCGCGCCCGCGGATCGTGAGCCTCGACGGCAACGTCGATCTCGATCCCGCCGAGCAGCGCTACCGTGTAACGGGACGCTATACGCTCGTCAACGACACCGCGCGGCCGATCCCGAGCGTCTACGTAGCCATCAACCGGGAGGCTCGCCGGGTTGATCTTTCAATCCCGTCGGCGCGGTGGGCTGTGAAAAACGATCGATTCGGCATGAGCCGCTTCGACTTCGCATCGCCGCTGCTCCCCGGCGCCCACACGGAGCTCCACTTCGATCTCTCTTTCGACGGCAGCGGATTCGCGACCGACCAGGCCGATGAGGACGTGGTCGAAAATGGAACCTTCCTGATGAATCCCCGGAGCTTCCCGGCGCTCGGCTATCGCGGCGGCTACGAGCTGTCAGACCGGCGCGAGCGGCGAAAGCATGGGCTGGGCGGCTCCGGCGCCACCAATTTGGCGGAGGACGGCGCGCACGGCATCGTCGAAGAGTCCGTGGACGATTGGATCGACTTCCGATTGACCGTCTCCACCACGGGGGATCAGATCGCGCTGGCGCCTGGACGTCTCGAAGCCTCCGGCCAGCGCGGCGGGCGCCGCTGGTTCCGCTATCGCACCGGGGCGCCGATCCTCAACCGCTTTGCCGTCAGCTCCGGCCGCTACGAGATGGCGAAACGGCAGCATGGGCTGGTGGGCATCGAGATCTATTACAACCCCTCGCACGGGGTGAACGTGCCGCGCATGCTCGACGCCGCGGCAGCCGCGCTGGACGTGCTGCAGAGCCGCTTCGGCGTCTATCCTCATCGTGAGCTACGGATCGTCGAGATCCGCTCGGCCTGGCCGATGGCGGGCTTCGCCCTTCCCGGAACGGTCTATATCCGCGAGGACCGCGGCTTCCTCACCGACGCGCGGGACGAGCGCCGGCCGGACCTGATCGGAAGGCGCGTCGCCCATGAGGTCGCACACCAATGGTTCGGCCATCGCGTCCATTCGGGCAACGTGGAAGGGGCGTCGATGCTGATCGAATCGCTCGCCAAATATTCGGAGCTGCTCGTGCTCGAACGACTGCGCGGCCCCGGGCAGGTCCGGCAACTACTGGAGATCGAGTTGGACCGGTATCTTTCCGGCCGCGCCGGCGCGGCCTATCCCGAGGTCCCGCTTTATAAAGTCGACAACGAGCCCTACCTCTACTACAACAAGGGCGCGGTCGTGCTGTTCGCGATCCGCGATCTCCTCGGACAGGAGATCATGGACCGGGCCATCCGCGACCTGATCCAGGAGCCCCGGCCCACCAGCCTCGCGCTCGTGCAACACCTCGAAGCCGTGGCCGACGCCCGGCAGGCCGCGCTGATTCGCGAATGGACGCGGGAGATCGTCCTCTACGACCTGCGGATCGAATCCGCCCAGGCCAGCAGGCGGGACGACGGGCGCTATGACGTGACCGTTCGCATCGCCGCGGGCAAGGTCCGCACGGACGGGGGCAGGGAAGAGCCTCTCCCCCTCGCCGAGGAGATCGACGTCGCTGTCACCGGTGCCGGCGAAAAGGTGATCGATTCCCGCAAGCATCGGCTGCGCAGCAGCATGAACGAGATCCGACTCGTCACCGGCGCGTTGCCGTCGTCCGTGACCATCGATCCCGAAATCACGCGGATCGACCGGAATCCGCGGGACAACGCCAAGAGCTTTTGAGGGCCCTTTCATCCGGAGCGACTTCCCAGGGTCGCTTTATTTTAGTAGTCTACGCCAAGCGATCAGATCGCTGAAAGGCCAGACTTCCTGAAAGGAGACTCGGATGAAGAAACTGCTCCGCATCTTTGGGCTCGTCGTCGCAATCGGACTCGTCAGCTTCACGGCCGTCGGCGCCTACCCGGTTTACGACAACTGCAACTATGGTTGCAGCGGTGGCGGCAGCTATTCCACATGGACCACCATGAGCGATTGCTGCGGCAGCAATCCAAGCGCCCTGTGGTGCCCCCTCGGCGAGACGCCGACCGGGTATTCATTCGGCGGTTACTACTATTACGAGCAGGTCTGCTGGTTCTGAGCTGAGCCTCGACGGCCCCACCCTCTCCCGACTCAAGCCCGCGGGAGAGGGTGGGCGCAGACATCCGAGCCCCACTCACCCCTTCCAGAAAGGTCGGTCGACGGGCTCCAAAACCCGACCCGCCGTGCCCCGTCCCAACGCGCAGAGCCGACCTGATCCAGGGCGCCCTTCAGATCTGCTGGTTTTGAGCGCTAGCCTATCGGCCAGGGAGGCGCCCGAGTGCACTTCCGGCCCGCCGGCTCACTTCATTTCCGCTTCCGCCTTGCGAATCGCCTGCAGCAACTCCTCGACGGGCAGGAGACCCGACAGGCAAAGGACGGGGCAGCGTTTCGTTTCAAGCCAGGCCTGATGGCGAGCGAGATTGCGTCCTTCGGTGGTGCCGGTATCGTATTGCGCCGCCCAGTTGAGAAACACCTCGTCGATCAGCCCGAAATACTTCAGCTCGCGCTGGCGCAGCCGCTCGACACGAACCTCGGCGGGAGCCTGGAGGAAGACGATCAGCGAGAAG
>DATAHG010000647.1:0-3094 GCA_036263295.1 Thermoanaerobaculia bacterium
CCGGCGCCGAAGACCAGGAAGAACAGGCGGACCGGCCAGGCGGCCTGGTAGGTGCGATGGGAGAAGAGCCGGTGGTAGCCGGCCGTGACCGAGAGCCCGACGAGAAGCCAGAGCCCCAGGAACGTCAGGGTCTCCGGCCATCCGAGGCCAACCTTCAGCAGGTAGATCGGGGTCCCCACCACGGCGACGGCGAGGGTCCCGAGAAGGAAGATGATGTTGGTCACGTTCAGTCTGCGCTTGGCTTGCGTCACTGCACTCCTCTCCATTTGAAATGCGGGGTCCACCTGGATCTGTTCCTGTCCCCGGCTGCCGCAAGTGGATCGGCGGGCCGAGCGTGCTCCGGCGCAACGCGCAAGGGTGGGAGCGTGCGGCAGGATAGCAGCCTGCCTGCAAGTTTCGCTAGCAAAGAAAGTACCCTATCCTCTCACACCACGGCGGGTTTCGTACCCGCTCAGCACAAGGAGGTTTGCATGAAAAAAATTCCGGTCCTCGCGATCGCGGTCTTCGTCCTCGCCTTCGCCGGGCTCGTCCAGGCGGCCGCGCCGGCCGTCAAGAAGGTCGAGACGAAGAAGGTCTGCATGATCAACAACCAGGTCTTCGACAAGGACCAGATCCCGGTCAAGGTGGAAGGCCGCACCTACTACGGGTGCTGCGAGATGTGCAAAGAACGCCTCGCCAAGGACGCCGGCGCCCGCGCCGCCCTGGACCCGGTCACCGGCAAGAAGGTGGACAAGGCGACGGCCGTGATCGCCGCCCAGACCGACGGCAGCGTGCTCTATTTCGAGAGCGACCAGACGCTCCAGCGCTATCTCAAGGGCGAGCGCAAGAAGTAAGAAGCCGGGTCAGGAGGCGGCGACTCCCAGCGTCTGCTGGACGAATCCCTCGATCGCCGCGGCTGGACGGGCGCCGCTCGTCCGGCCGACCTCGCGCCCGCCGTGGAAGATCGCCATGGTCGGGATGGAGCTGATGCGGTGGGCCGAGCCGACCGCCGGGTCCACGTCGGTGTTGACCTTCGCCACCACCAAGCGGCCGGCGTTGCGCGCCGCCACCTTCTCGATTTCCGGCGCCACGGTCCGGCACGGACCGCACCACGGGGCCCAGAAATCCACCAGCACGGGCAGACGGGACTCCCGGATCAGCGCGGCCAGCTCGGCCCCCTGATCGACCGGGAGCGGCGCGGCGAGCGCCGGCAGCGCCGTCCCGCAATGGCCGCAGCGCGCCTCCTGCCCGAGGCGGGAGAACAGCACCCGGTTCTTCTTGCCGCACGACGGACAGGCCTGGACGATTCCCTCGCTCATAATCACCTCCTTGAACGGCCTCCTTCAAACGGGAGAACAGCCGTGCCCCGGGAGAGATTTCGCGCCTCCCCATTGTGGTAGCTTGGAGGTTCTTTCTGGAGGAGACACGGGCATGCGGCAACACAGGGTGGAGCCAGGGAGCCGGGTGGATCTCGCCAAGCTGGATGCGGGGGCCACTCCGGGGTTCAAGGGGGGCAAGGACGCCGTCGGGGAGGTCTTCGATGCCCTCAACGATCAGCTCGAAGAGCTGCAGGAGCTGCTCTGGGCGGAGCGCCGGCACAAGGTGCTGATCGTCCTCCAGGGCATGGACACCAGCGGCAAGGACGGCACCATCCGCCACGTCTTCGACGGGGTCAACCCGATCGGAGTGCGGGTGGCGTCGTTCAAGGCGCCGACCGAGGAGGAACTCGACCACGACTTCCTCTGGCGCATCCACTCCCGGGTGCCGGGGCGCGGCGAGATGGTGATCTTCAACCGCAGCCACTATGAGGACGTGCTGGTGGCGCGGGTCCGCAAGCTGGTGCCGGACGCGGTCTGGAAGCGGCGCTACGGCCAGATCAATCACTTCGAGCGCCTGCTGGCCGAGACCGGCACGACGATCCTCAAGTTCTTCCTCCACATCAGCAAGAAGGAGCAGAAGAAGCGCCTCCAGGAGCGCCTGGACGACCCTCTCAAGCGCTGGAAGTTCCGCACCGGCGACCTCGAGGACCGCGCGCTCTGGGACGAGTACACGGCGGCCTACGAGGAGGCCTTGAACCGGACCAGCACCGAGCACGCCCCCTGGTACGTCGTGCCCGCGGACAAGAAGTGGTACCGCAACCTGGTCGTGGCCACGGTGCTGGTCGATGCCCTCAAGGGGCTCAAGATGGAGCTTCAGGCCCCGGCGGAAGATCTCGACGGGGTGAAGATCAAGTAGCCGGCTCTAGCTTCCGAAGGTATTGCAACTGTCCTCGTCGCCGCTATCGAACCCCCGGCGGAACCACTGCGACCGCTGCTCGGACGAGCCGTGGGTCCAGGTTTCGGGGTTGACCCCGCGGCCGGCCTGACGCTGGATGCTGTCGTCGCCCACCGCCGAGGCGGCGCCGAGACCTTCCTCGATGTCACCCGGCTCCAGGATGTTCTGCGTCGCGTGCCCCCAGACCCCGGCGAAGCAGTCGGCCTGCAGCTCCAGATCGACCGACAGGGCGTTGGCCTCGGACGGATTGCCCGACTGGGCCTGGCGGACCTTGTTCGAGATCCCGAGCAGGTTCTGGACGTGGTGCCCCACCTCGTGGGCGATGACGTACGCCTGGGCGAAGTCGCCCGGGGCGCCGAACCGGTTGTCCAGCTCGTTGTAGAAGCTGAGGTCGATGTAGACCCGCTCGTCGGCCGGGCAGTAGAACGGGCCCATGCCGGACTCGGCGGGGCCGCACCCGGTGTCCACGGAGTCGCGGAAGATGGCGATCTTGGCCTTCCGGTACTCGAGGTTCTCCTTCGCGAAGATGTCCGCCCATTTCTTCTGGACGTCGTCGAACACGAACGAGACGAACTGGATCATCTTCTCCTCTTCCGGCGAGGTCTCGACCGGCGCGGAGTTGTCCACGGAGGTGGGGCTCACCGCTCCCCCGCCGCCGCCGACCAGGGAGAAGAGGTCGGTCTTGAAAATGATGCTGAGCACGGCCAGAAGCAGGAAGCCGCCGATCCCCAGCCTGCCGACCGGGAGACCTCCGCCGCCTCCTCTCATGCCTCTCCGATCTTCGAGATCAGAGCTACGTCCACCCGGAGTCCATCGCATCACGATCTCCTTTTTTGACTGT
>DATAHG010000648.1:0-6651 GCA_036263295.1 Thermoanaerobaculia bacterium
AGGGGCGTCTGTTCGGTGACCTGGGCGCCAGCCCAGGACCAGAGGCGAGCCAACCGGTTTATTCGTCTCCAGTAAGCCTGGGGCTTACGCCCACAGGCCGGCTGCTGCCGCCCCTGCCGGGGCTCAGGAAAATAGGCGGACGATGGTCCCCGGGGTTCGCACCCCGGGCTACATGAATGCCGCCCCTGCCGGGGCTCCGTCAGCGGAGATCCGGACCGCTTTACCGCCCTCTCCCGCGAAGCGGGGAGGGTCGGGGAGGGGGCGGTGCGGAAGGCGAATGACCGCGCCGGCATGCCGGCCCATCCATTCGGCCTCTCGTGACCTTTGTCGGGGAAGGCAGGCACCTTGTCCAGGATGCCGGCAGCCCTTGCCGAAGCCCCGGCAGCTTTCGCGAAGACCCCGGCGGGCTTCTCTCAGCACGCGAGAAGGGATGCGGGGACTCCGGAAGCTTTGTTTTGCATCAAAAATACTTTCGCGGGTGACTCGGCAGAGCTCTTGCGCGGCAGAGCGCTGTCGATTTGCATCAGAAAAGCTCTGTGCAGGAGCTGGCACAAGTTGATCTGCAGCAGAAGAACCTTTTCCGGCACCCGGCAAAGCCTTCTCAATGGCTCAGGGAGGCTGTTTTGCAGCAAAAAAAGCCTGCCGGTCCCTTGGGCCGAGTTGCCCTCATGCGAATGAACGATCTTCTGCGTCAGAAAAACTCTTCCGGGCTCCAGGAGGGGTTGTTTTGATGCAAATGATCGGCAGCGGGGATCCGGAGCGGGCGAACCAGAGCCCCGTCAAGGAGCCGCATGATCCCTTTGGGCCGGTTCCTGTATGCGCGGCTTGAAGTCGGATTCATCCGACGCTGCCCTGGTAGCCCGGGAACTTCATTCCCGGGCGGGGCTGCCTTGCGGCGATTCCGGCTCGCCCCCTCCCCAACCCTCCCCGCTGGCGCGGGAGAGGGCGCCACCGCCCTGGCGGCTCAAAGCCAGCGCCGGGCTACCGCCCCCCGCAGACGTCGAAATACCCCATGAAATTTTCCACCGCCGCCGGATCGGCGGGGGTCCCGGCGAACGGGGCGCCCTTGGCGGGCTGGTTGGGAGCCGGATCGGGGCCGTACCAGATGGCGAGGTGGGCCCAGTTGTCCTTCGGGCAGTCGATCTGGAGGAGGGCCATGACCGCGGGGCGCGGCGGCTCGGGCGTCGCCTGCGGTTTGTTGGAGAGGACCGCGGTGGGGCTCGACCCCATGGGGCTGACCTGTCCGCGGAAAAGGCCGTAGCGGACCTTGCCGCTGCCAGCCTGGAAGGTCCCCTGCTGTAACGGCTGGCGGACGTCGAGCTTGAAGTTGGGCATCTCGATCGAGGTCTCGCCGCCCCCCTTCTCTCCCTGGATGAACTGCCGCAGCCGGTCTCCCGGGCCGCCGGGAGCGCGGAAGCTCATGTAGAAGAAGCCGTGCCGGCCGAGGTCGTTGCCGGCGTCGCCGCTCCCCGGGGCGGGTGGCTCGCGGTCGCTCAGCACCGCCGTCTTCATCATGAAGGGGATCGAGGAGGCCCCCCAGGCGTGATACCCCGGGGGGAGATCCCGGTAGGGGAGGACCCGCTGGAACCGCGTCGCCCGGGTGACCGGATCGACGTCGGCCTGCAGGTCCTTGCCGGCCCGGTAACTCACCCAGGTCATCCCGGCGATCAGGACGAGGAGCGTGAAGAAGATCCCCGCGCAGCCGCAGCCCAGCCAGGAAAAGGGCTTTTTCTCGGTCTTGGCCGGTTCCATATCTAGAGAAGCTGCCGGAACTCTTCTTCCGTCAGTCCGGCATCTCGTACGATGCCACCCAGGGTCAAGGCGTTGATGGGATTGCCGCGTGGGACGGTCAGGATTCGGCTGCCGTTCGACATGACGATGTGCTTGCCCTGTCGGACCACCCGAAATCCTGCCTTTTCCAGAGCGCGAACGGCTCGGAGGTGAGGGACACCCGGGATCCGGCCCACGTCAGGCGGGGACCTCGACCTCGTAGACCCGGGCTCCCTGGACTTCCTCGTTTACAACCTCCAGGTACTCCTGGATCGCGGTCCGGATGTTCTCCAGCGCCTCCGCCTCAGTCTCTCCCTGCGACCAGCAGCCGGGGAGGCCGGGGACCGAGGCGCTGTAGCCCTCTTCGGAGCTCTGCAAGACCACCTTGTACTTCATCATCGATCCTTCCATCTTACATCTTGTCCGGCACCGGCACCCCGAGCAGCTCGGTCAGGGTCTCCAGCCCGCGGCGGAAGATCTGGACCGTCGCCAGACGGGCGGCGCGGACCTGGCCGTCCTTCTCCTGGAGGATGGGGTGGCGGTGATAGAGGGCGTTGAACTTCTGGGCGAGCGTCAGGGCCTGGCGGGCGATCAGGGAGAGCTCCAGCGCCTCCGCCCCCTTCTCGACCGTCTCCGCGATCTGCGCCACCTCGATCATCAGGTCCCAGAGATCCTCCTCGAAGACCTCGGGCGGCAGGAGGCCGATCTCGCCGGTGCTCACGTCGTCCGGCAGCCCTTCCTGCTGGAGGCGGCGGCGGATGTTCTTGGCCCGCACCAGCGAGTACTGGAGATAAGGCCCCGACTCTCCTTCGAAGCTCAGGGCCTCCTCGAAGTCGAAGGCGATCACCCGGTTGGTGGTGGCCTTGACCATGAAGAAGCGCAGGGCCGCCGTGGCGATCTCGCGCGACAGGCGGTCGAGGTCCTCCTCGGCGAGGTCGCGGTTGCGGGCGGCGATCTCCTCCCGGCTCTTGGCTTCGAGCTGGTCGATGAGGTCGTCCGCCTTGACGCCGATCCCCTTGCGGCCGGACATCTCCAGGGTCTTCCCTTCTTCCCCCTCGTCGAGGAAGCCGAGCAGCCGGGCGGTGGCCGGCGACAGGGCGACCATCTCATAGGCGAAGTGGACGGAGCGGCCGGCCTCGGCGGGGTGGCCGAGCGACTCCAGGCCCGCCCGCACGATTTTCTGGAGATAGCTCTGGCGGTTGTCGATGACGTTGATGACCCGGTAGGCGCCGCCGAAGAGCGGGTGCCCCTCGACGCCGTCGCCGGTCGTCTCCCAGACGTCCTCGTCCTGCCAGAAGCGGTAGCCGAAGTCGAGCCCGAGGAGACCGAACTTCCAGAGCTGGTAGGCGATGTCCTTGCCGACGTAGGTCACGGTGCCGTCGGAACGCACGATCACCTTGTCGGGGTCTTCGAGCCCGGCGAACTCCTCGCTCTGCGACAGGGGCATGACCCAGCAGCCGGCGTTCTTGCCCTCCGTCTCATGGCGCACCGCGCCGCTCTCCTTGAGCCGCTCGAACGCCTTGTTGAAGAAGTTCAGGTGGAGGATCTCGCTCTCGCGCGTCAGCAGGTCGTAGGAGATCCCCAGCCGGCGCATGGTCGCGAGATGCCGGCGGACGATGCGGCGGGCGATGAGGCGGCCGAGGTCGGCGCGCTCGCCGGTGCCGATTTCGAGCTGGTGCAGGGTCTCGCGGCGGAGCCGCTGGCGCTCGGGGTCTTCCCCGAACCAGCGGCCGACCTCGCTGTAGAGGTCCCAGCAGTAGTAGTCGAACGGCTCGGGGATCGCCTCGACCTCGGCGGCCGAGAGGCCGCGCAGGTCGAGGAAGCCGACTACGACGTCGGCGAGCTGCACGCCGGTGTCGTCGATGTAGTTCTGGATCTCGACGAGGTAGCCCAGGCTCTTCAAGGCCCGGCCGAGGACGTCGCCGAGCACGGCGTTGCGCAGGTGGCCGATGTGGGCCGCCTTGTTGGGATTGATGTTGGTGTGCTCGATGATGACCTTGCCGGAGCGGATGCCGTCGGGCAGGATCGGGCCGTCGAGGAGGGCGGCGGCGAGGGCGCGCCGGTCGAGCCGGAAGTTGAGATAGCCGGCGCCGAGGATCTGGACGTCCTGCACGTGGGCCGGCAGGCGCAGGGCGGCCGCCAGCTCTTCCGCGATGGCGCGGGGGTTCTTCTTGAGGGCCCGGGCGAGCTGCATGCCGGCGGGGCAGGCGAGGTCGCCCATCTCGCGTTTCGGCGGCACCTCCAGCACCGGCTCATGATGCACTCCGAAGCGTTCCTGGATCACCCGGGCCAGCTCGGCCGCGAGCTCTTTCTTGATCTCCGTCCACATTATGGGGCGCAGTCTACACTTATGAGTGGTAGGGGGCTACCGCGCCCGGGCAGCAGGAGGCGCCAGCCGGAGGTGTGCTGATGACCCTTGGCAGAATCCACGATCGCGATCAAGGGGGGCCGATGGCCGAGAACAGGCTGACGGTGACGTTGGAACGCACCCAGCTCGAGCTGGTCGAGGGCGACATCACCTCGCAGGAGGTGGAGGCGATCGTCAACGCCGCCAATGAGCACCTTCAGCTCGGATCGGGGGTGGCGGGGGCCATCCGGCAGAAGGGCGGGGCCTCGATCCAGGAGGAGTGCAACCGGATCGGCGGGACTCCGGTCGGGACGGCGGTGATGACGGGAGCGGGGAACCTCAAGGCGAAGCAGGTCATTCACGCCGTGGGGCCGCGGATGGGGGAGGGGGACGAGGACAAGAAGCTCGCCTCGGCGGTGCGGGCGGCCCTGGCCCTGGCGGACCGGCGCGGCCTCAAGTCGATCGCCATCCCGGCGATCTCGACCGGCAACTTCGGCTTTCCCGTCGATCGGGCGGCCCGCATCATGTTGACCGAGATCCACCGCTACCTGCAGGGGGGCACCAAGCTCGACCGGGTGGTCCTCTGCCTGTGGGGCGACGAGGCGTTCCAGGCGTTCAAGCGCGAGCTGCGCCGCGGCTTCAGATAAGGGCTTTAAGCTACAAAATACGCGCTGGCCCGGATCTGCAGGCGGGCGCGGGGCTCGAAGCCGCTCCCCACGACGGTGAAGGCACTGGAGCTGCCGAGGATCGGCAGCACGATCCAGCCGTCGAAGCTGTCGCCGCCGGCATAGGGCGGAACGACCGGCTCGATCTCGGCGATCTTGGTCCAGTGCTCCTCTTCGGGGTCGAAGCAGGCGCGCAGCTCGACGTAAGCGCGGTCGAGGTCGATCGTACGCTGGCCCGAGGGGTGCCAGATGGAGAAGACGAAGCGCACCTCGTCGTAGGCGCTGGTCCCGAGGAAGGACTTGCCGGCCACCAGGAGCGGATAGCTGAACGATCCCGCCGTGTCGGTGGCGAAGATCTCCGGCGTCGGGTCGAAGACGACCTGCCGGGGCGGTGTGGGCGGCGTCGAGCTCATCTCTCCTCCTGCTGACGGGTGCGGTGCTGACGGGCGAGGTCGAGGGCGTGGGCGATGCGCTGGCGGGTCTCGTCTTCGTTGGACCCGAGAAGCGGCGCGCCGATGCCGAAGGCGGTGGCGCCGGCTTTTCCGTAGGCCGGGATGTCGTCGAGACCGTAGCCGCCGGACGCCATCATCGGGATGTCGTCCAGGGGCTGGCGGATGACCGAGAGGTAGGACGGGCCGCCGACCAGGGGGATCGGGTAGACCTTGACCAGGTCGGCCCCGAGCTCGCGGGCGGCGACGATCTCGGTCGGGGTCATGGCGCCCATGGCGAGATAGGTGCCGGACTCGCGGGCGATCCGCGCCACCTCGGGATTGGTGTTGGGGGTGACGAAGAATTCGGCCCCGGCGTCGAGCGCCTCGCGGGCGCGGGCGGCGGTGGTGACCGTGCCCATGCCAAACCAGGGGCCGGCATCGGCGGCTTCGCGTCCGGCGCGTTCGGCAAGCAGCTCGCGCACCAGGCCGGCGGCGCCGGGCACGGTGAAGGTGATCTCGATCAGCTCGAGGCCGGCGGCGGCGAAGGTCCGCGCCTGGCGCCCCGCCTCTTCGCGCGACTTGGTGCGCACGACGGCGATGATGGGCGCGCGCTCGAGGCTGGCGGCGATCCGGGGCCGGGTCTGAAGCAGGGTGGTAGCCATGGCGGCGGCAGCATATCATCGACTCGACGCCGACTTTGTAGAGGGGCAGACCGCGGGGGGAAGCGACCCCGAATGGATCTCCGGGTGGGCAAGAAGCCTTTCCCGGGTTATGATTGCCGCTCGCGGGATCAGCGGCGTATTACCGCGAACGGAGAAGGGCACCACGACCACATGGCTGTCTCGGATCATCCAGTGGGAAGGGAGACCATCGACCAGCTCCTCCGGCGGCTTCGCCCGAGGTTGAAGCAGGTCCTGGGCCGGTACCGTGTGCCGGCCCACGACGCCGAGGATCTGGTCCAAGAGGCTCTCGTCTCGACCATTCAGAAGTGGGAGGAGATCCAGGATCCCGAAGCCTGGCTCCTGGTCACGCTGCGCAATCGCTGCGTCGTCTACTGGCGCAAGCGGCGCAATAGTCTCTACAACTCGGTAGATACGGCCATCCTCGAGCTCCTGTCGTCGCCGGTCGCGGCGCCCCAGGAGAAGGCGGAGCTCCTGTGGGATCTCAACAGCCTGCTCGAAGAGCTGCCGCCGCGCTGCCGCAAGCTCCTGCGCCTGCGCTATGGCCTCGGCTACGACTCGGCCGAGGTGGCGGAGCAGATGGGCTACCACCCGTCGAGCGTCCGCAAGGTGGCCCGGCGCTGCATGGCCGCCCTGACCTACCACATGATGAACCGCGGCTTCACTTCCAAGGATGAGGACGCCATCGGCGACGACCTGGAAGAGAAGAAGTCGGCCGTCAAGGGCGCGGCCCGGCGGTCCGGGGGCGAATAGCCCCC